>JANNAO010000396.1:0-17163 GCA_031384405.1 Verrucomicrobiota bacterium
TCAAAATTTACCGGCGAAACGGCCGGCAAACGATTCCGCTCATTTTCCCGGAGTGATGGGAGACGAAGCGCCCTGGCCCGAATTAGGGCGCGGCGTTGGCTTGGCTGGCTTGTCATTTTCATGCGCGGTGGGTAAGGTTCGCGGCAATGGCGATTCCACTGCTCAACGAACATGGGTTTCTGCCCGGCGGCGTCCACGATTGCACGCTTGATGAACTCAAGGGTAGATTTGGTTCATTCCAAATCAGCGACCAGCGGCCAAAGTTGTTCGCCCGGCTCGAAACATTTTTGACTAAGGCCAAAGCCTCGCGGCTGGTGGTCAGCGTGGTGGTGGATGGCAGTTTCGTCACCGCCAAGCCGGATCCGAATGACATAGATTTGATCCTCGTGGTCGCGCCCGACCACAGTTTTGCTGCGGACTTGTCGCCACTGGAATACAGCATCCTCTCCAAACGGCGCGTGTATCGGCGGTATGGTTTCGATTTGCTCGTGGCCTGCGACGGATCCGACGAATACCGGCGGTACGTGCGTTTTTTCCAGCAGATTCGGTTTGCACCCGGACGCGCCAAAGGCATATTGAGACTCAAATTATGATGCAAAACGAAGCTCAGTTGCAGCAAGCACTCGAACAAATCGAGAACCTCTGCCATGCGCTCCAATCGTTGCGGGCGGACGTGTTCCCCAAGAATCCCCGCAACTTCGCCATCCTCGCCGAAGGGCCAATGGACGAAATCCGCAAGCTTCAAGCGGACGTGGACGATTATCTGACCCGCTTGGAAGATATGCCCGCCGGTGCGGTTGGCTGAATCTGCCGGGTTGAAATGATCAACAACACCGAACAACTCGAACAGGCCATCGGGCAGATGGGCCGGATGCAGCGCATCCTGGAATCGTATCGCGCGGACATTCTGCCCAAGAATCCGCGCAACTTCGCGGTATTTGCCGAAGGGCCGCTGGACGAAATCCGAAAGTTGGAGTCGGAGATTTCCGATTACGTCAACCGCTTGGAACAAGTCGCGGCGTAAGGCCGGAACGCGGTTTCGTAGGATGGGCTGGCTTGTCATTTTCATGCGTGGTGGGTAAGGTTCAAGGCATGAGCGAGCGAATTGAAATCAACCCGCGCGTCTGCGGCGGGCAACCTGTGGTCAAAGGCACGCGGATTTCCGTGACCGTCATCCTGGAGCAACTGGCCGGGGGCGAGGCGTGGGAGTCCATTCTGCATGGTTACCCGGAACTGACGCGCGCCGATATTCAGGCGGTGCTGGATTACGCCCGCCAATCTGTCCTGCACACGGAGACCGCCGTTTTCAAGGCGGCTTGATTCACCGTGCGTCTTTATCTCGACCAAATGTTGCGGGCCGATCTGACCGCGCTTCTTCAATCGCACGGACACGATGTGTTGCGCGCTGCGGAAACGGGACAGGCCCGGGCGGATGACGCGCTGATTCTCGAACGCGCCGTGCGCGAGGAGCGAACGCTGGTGACACTGGATGAACACTTCGGCGATTGGGTGGTGCTGCCGTTGTCCAAGCATTTTGGCGTGATCCGGGTGAAGGCGCATCCGACGACGACGGAAGGTGTGGCGGCACTGTTGCTGCCGTTGCTCGCGGGCCGGGCGCAAACGGATTTTCACAATCGCTTGGTCATCGTCTCGCCCACCCGCGTGCGCTGGATTCGCACAACGGAGGAGTAAATTTCTAAAAACCAGCAGGAGCGCTGGAATCAGGGCGGGGCGGGGGGTGAATTGTTGGTTGGGGTTCATCGGCGGGGAATCGTGAGTTTTTGACCTGGGTGAATGAGATTCAGATTCTTGATCCCGCTGGCGTTTCCAATCGCTGTTGCAGTGCTGCCGAATTTTGCTCCGATGTTTCCGAGTGTGTCCCCGGCTTTGACTGTGTAGGTGGTCGAACCTCCACCGCCACCGCTCGAAGTTGAGCCGCCGCCTGACGCGCCAGAACCGCCGCCGTTGCTGGTTGAACCAGCGGGCTTGGTACTACCGCCGCTTGCGGCAGATGCTATTGAAACTGCAACGGTAGTTTTGCTGGAAATGGAGGTTTGGGTTGATTTCAAGTTGGCCATAGGCGTTGTGCCCGCCGTAGAAGAGTAAAGAACGCTCGATCCTGAACCACTTTTGCCTTGCCCAAAAAGTGCCGCATTTAATTGGTCGCCGATAGCAGCACCTGCGTTTCCAACGGAAGTAGTTAACCATTTGGAACCAGAGAAAATCAGTCCGCCTGCTTTTTTACCCGCAAACTTAGCGAACACAATTCCACTGGGATCTGCTAGTGCAGCCGCGCCGCCGGTAGAAGTGTCCCAAACATCTTTGGCCGCATAACCAATCGCCAATACATCTTGTGTGACCTCCGCCGAACCACCGACACTTTCTGCTATTCCTGGGCCAAGCGTTTTCACCACTTCTTCAGCACCAGCTTGGAGAACACCTTCAACTGCTCCGATGAAGAAGGCCCTTAGGTGGGCAGGCGTTTCTCCTTTCGCGTCAGTAAACGTCAAAGGGTTTTGGAAGGAAAAATTGTAAGCTTGAGACTTCCACCCCGGCCCAATCTTCTTCACCGGATCAGTCGAAAGGAACACGCCCGCGTCGGCGGAGTAGTAGCGAGCGCGCATAAAGTAGAGGCCGGGCAATTCTTCCATCACGCCTTGAGAGCCGACAAATAAATAGGAGTTGGCAGATAGGAGTTGGGAGTTAGTAGAGCCGAGGCTGCGGCCGTAGGGCGTGTAGGCGTATTGTGCCACGTTTGTTCCGTCACCGTCAGTCACCGCAATGATGTTGGCCTGAGCGTCAGCGTGGTAACAGATGATGTTGTTGGAGGCGTCAACGCGGTAGCTCAAGTCTAAGCCGTGAATGTAGTAGGCCGTGATTTGCCCACTGGAAGTCGTGTCGCACAAAATCCGCTCCATGCCGCCGGACAGATCGAGGACGTAGCGGGTTTCGGGATTGCCATCCACTTTGCGAGCGATGCGGCGGCCCAAGGCGTCGTAACGGTTCGTGATGAGTTGCGTTGCCATGCCCCAATCCCAATAAAGCGATGTCGTGCGGTTGTCTTCGTCGTACGTCAGCCGCCAGCTTTGTCCGCCGCCCGCTGCGTTGGTCATGTTGCCGCTTGAGTCGTAGGAGTAGTTGATGGTTGAGAGTTGATTGCTGGTGGTGTTTTGAACTGAACGATCAACAAGACGACCAGCCGGTGTGAATTGAGATGCTTCATCCGTCAGCGTGGGCATGGGCCAGGCCAACGTGCCGCGCTCGGTGTTGCCGACCTTGTTGCCGTTGCGGTCGTAGGCGTAGGTCAGGGCGACGTTGATGGAATTTGAGTTGATGGTTGATGGTGAGTGCGACAGGCCAGTAAGACGACCGGCGGAATCGAAGGTATTGGTTTGAACGACGCCGTTGGGATAGGCGCGGCGGATGAGGCGACCAGCCTTGTCGTAGTTGTAACTCATCGAGCGAGCGGCCCAATCCACCTGATTGGTGAGACGGCTGAGAACGTCGTAACGGTTCGTGAGCGTGCGATTGCCGGGATAGGTGACGCTGACAACGCGGCTGAGGGCGTCAAAGCCGTAATCCACCGACTGGCTGTGGGGATCAACGACGCGAGTGACGCGATCAAGCGCGTCGTAGGTGAGGCTGGTGGTGGATTGCGCCACGCCATTCACACGGCGGACGATGACGCGGGGATTGTCGTTGTCGTCGTAGGTGTAGGTGTCCTCGCGCCCGGTGCTCAAGGTGTGCGAGGTCACACGGCTTGCAGAATCATAGTTGCGCGTGCGGAGGGTAAGGTTGGGATCGCGCTGGGTTTTGAGGCGCAGCAACTGGTCGTAGGTGTACTGCCACTCGAAGTTGTCCTGATTGCTTTCGAGGATGCGTTCGTTGCGATTGCTGTAAGTCATCACGTAATGGCCGTTGAGCGCATCGGTGATGTTGGTGATGTTGGCGTTGCCATCGTAAGCGTAGAGCCACTGGAAATTCTCGGCGTCCACCCATTTGGTAAGACGCCCGCGTCCATCGTAGGTGTGCGTGGAGGGATAACCGTTGGGCGTGGTGATTTGCGCGATGCGCCCGGCGGGATCGTAGGTCGTGGTCTTGGTGTCGCCCAGCGGGTCGCTCTCGGTAATGACGCGGTTGAGGCGGTCAAAGGTTTTTGACCAGCGCTGACCCAACACGTCGAACAGGGCGATGGAATTGCCGTTGGCGTCGTATTGGTTAGTGATGCTGTTGCCGAGTGGATCGGAAACGGCGATGAGACGATTGGCAGAGTCGTAGAAATTCGTGGCGGTGTTGCCGAGCGGATCGGTGCTGCGGTCGGGCTTGCCGCGCGAGTTGTAGGTGAATTGCCAGACGTTGCCGACGCGATTGGTGGTGGCGATGCGCTGATTGGCGGCATCGTAGGCGTGGCGGGTGAACTGATTCTTGCCGTCGGATTGGGCGAGCAGATTGCCGTTGGCGTCGTGCTGGCGGGTGAAGGTGCGATTGAGCGGGTCGGTGGTTTGAACCACGTTGCCGTTCAGGTCGTAGGCGAAAGTGGTGGCGTCGTTGAATGGATTGATTTCGGCGAGCTTCCAGCCCACGTCGTTGACGGTGAATTGCCAGGTGTTGTTCGCCGGATCAGTGCGGGAGATCAAGAAACCGTTGGTGTCGTAAGCGAATTGAGACGTATTACCATTGGCATCGGTGGACGTGAGCACGAGGCCGTTCGTGGAATAGGTGTAGCGCACCAGCGAGCCGAGAGCATCGGAATGGTTGGTGAGATTGCCGCCAGCGTCGTAGGCATAAAAGTTGGTCCAACCGAGTGCGTTGATTTCCTGAACGGCTTTGTTGAAGAACGGATGAAACGCCCAACGAGTTATTTCACCCAGCGCATTGGTGTGAGCGACGACGTTGGCCCGCGAGTCGTAGCCGAACGAAGTCGTCCAACCGAGCGGTTCGGCGATGGAGATTCGATTCCCATTCGTGTCGTAGGCATAACTCGTGACGTTGTTCAGCGGGTCTTGCTGCGAGAGGATGTGCCCTTTGCGGTCGTAGGTTTCAATCCATGAGTTCGTGCCGGGATCAATGCGCGTGATCTGGCGTTTACCGGGCACGCCGTAACGGGTGGCGGTGGCGCGGCTGAGGGCATCAAGCTGATTCGTCTGGCGACCGTATTGGTCGTATTGAACTAGCGTGTTGGTGTTGTTGCGCGGATCGAGAATGGATGCGAGCAGGCCGTTGGTGTTGTATTGGAATTGCCAGGTGGTGTTGACGGCAGAGTACGCGCCGGAAGTGTTGGTGAGAGATTTGGAAATGAGGCGGTTGGTGATTGCGTCGTAGGTGAAGTTCACGCGCCAGCTTCCAAACGTGATATTCGTCAACAAGCTGCGTGCTTCGTCGTAATTGAATTGATATGCGCCGTTTGCTGAATCCGTAACGGTGGAAACCCATCTTTGAGCGCTGTTCCACGAAACTTGAACCTTGTTGCCATTGAAGTCGTAAATTTCCCGCAATCGTCCGACGAGGTTGGCATCACCGTACAATGAATAGAAGCGATACACGGCGCGGTCAGCATTGGTCCAGTAAACGTCGCCGCTGAAAATATCGAACGCCAATTCTCCGCGATACTCCTTGTGGCGGATGCGAAACGGTTCGGTCAGATTGGTTCGCGTCCAAGCTTCCACTGAACCGTCCCAAGTTATCAAACGGGCATCGAACGTGTTGTTTTCAACGACGACTCGCGTGTCAAAAGTATGACGCCAGCCAGCACTGAGAGTGCGTTTCAAAAACGGGTCGTCATTTCCGTCTCCCGGCGGAGTGGTTGGGATAGCACTGCTATATCCGATGCGGAAATCGAGGGCGATTCCTGGCGTGGGCATTGCGAAGACTGTTTGCTGCCATGAAAATCCGCCGGACAATGACGCAATGGCTTCCTGTCCTTGGTTGCGCCGGGAATCGAATAACGACTGTTCTCCATCGCGGTCAGTTTCCTCAAAGTTAATCGTGCCTGTTCCTAGTTTGGTTGCGAGCTGCGTGCCGGGCGGCGGCGTAGAGACGAAGTTTCGCAAGTTGTCAGACGCGTTCGTTGAGTATCCGAGCTTGTAGTAACCAGTGATTAGGGAATTGGTGCGCTGGTCGGAGAACATCGCAGCGCGGATTTCGGATTGGTCAAACGCCCGTTGATAGATTGCCGCCTCAATGATTTCGCCGTAGAACAGGCGCGAGTCGCCGTTGACGCCGCCGATGGCCAATCCGTTTCCGGTGGTGTTGCCAACAATGCTGACAACATCGAAGGGTTGCTGCCGCTGCCCGTCAACGAACACGTTGAAAACTCCGCCGTTGCGTGTCACCGCGACGTGATACCACCGTTCGAGGTATGGTTGTGCAATGAGCGTACGCGTGTAGGTGTTCAGGTTTCCTTTTGTTATAAACTCAATGTTGCCGTTCGCCGCATTGTACCGGATGAGATAGGAATAATTTGCTGATTCATTACCGTCAGAGCGATCCATCAGGATGAGCATGTTTGTCGTCAGGGTAAGAGAACTGGGAATCGAAATGCGAAACCAACAGGAAGCCGAAAAGACACCACCCGTGGCCGTGAGGCTGTTGCTGGAATCGTCCGCCTTGATGCTGGCGTTGTTCGTAAAAGTAGCAGCGAGCGCGGTGGAACTCAGAAGCCAAAAAACAGAGAGCAGCAGGCAGACGACAGGAATGAAACTACGGCTCACTGGGAGTCTCGCCGCACCGTGCTTTCCAGATTTGTATTTATCCGCGTTCATCCGTGGTCAGGGTTTCGTGTCGGCCATCTGCTTGACGTTGTTGCAACGAATGATGCGATAGCCGGATTCCGATGAGAGTATCACGACCTCAGCGCGCAGCCCATTTTTTTCCATTCGGAAGGCCAAACAATTTTCAGGAGGAACGCCAGCCTGACCCGCCCATGCTTCGGCTTCCGCCGGAAATAGATTTGTGAGCGGGCCAAACGCAGCCTCTCGGTTCAGTGCAGTTATGCCTTCCGCCGCAATCTCGTCTCGCAGGGATTTGACTAGAAATTCAAACTGTTCGGCAGGCGTGCCGATGCGGAGGGCATTAGGTAACACGACAGCTTGAAGCAAACGTCCGGCATCATTTGAACTGAGCGATTCATTAAGAGCGGTAAGAGCTTTAGTGGCTAGGCGACGCGACCTTCCAGACTGGTTCAGATAATAGACAATACCGCCGATAACAATAAGCACACAAAGACCGAGGATAAATCTAGCATTCATGCGACTTGTAATTGTTTGAGAGGGTTCTCTTCAGTTGTTACGAAACGATATCGTTGATACGACAAATTGCGCCCGTCTCTCACTTTTGTTCCGACGCAGACGACGCCTCTTTTAATTCCCACTTATCCGTGCGGAATGGTGATGCAGGTAGGCCTTCCTTGTTGGAGAAATTCGGCTCGGCCTGCTGGTGCATCGCGAATCGTACTGCCACCGGGTTCGCCACGGCTTCGCTAGACACGACGATTTTCTTCCCGACGATCTCGGCTCTCGCTTCGACGAAGTTTTTGTCTTCACCTGCAATCGTGAAGTGTGTGAGTGCATTCCCATCGCGCGAAGCCAATCCGCCGCCGACATGGTCAAAACTGAGTTCGATCTTACTCCCACGAACTTTCATGTCGTCGTAAAGCGGCCCTGAGAAAACGATCCCGCGTTTGCTGTACGTTTTCGCCAAAGCCCAGAGCGCGAGACGGCGACCCACTTCCTGTTTGTTTTTGGGATGAATGTCTTTCAGGTGTCCGATGTCCGTGGTGACGGCCATGCCGGTGTGCGGCACTTCGAGCGTGGCGGTCTGCGCTTCCCAGATGCCTGCGAGTTTGGTGCCATCGCCGCCGTAGGTGAACGGCGCGAGTTGCACGAAGTAGAATGGCATGTGCGGATCGCTCCAGACGTTGCGCCAACCTGCGATGAGCGCCTTCATCTTCTCGTGGTAAAGCATCCCCTCGCCATTGTTGGATTCGCCCTGATACCAGAGCGCGCCACGGATCGCGAACGGCACGAGCGGATGCACCATGCCGTTGTAAAGCGCGAGTGCCGACTGATGGTTCACCTCCATTACGGGACGACCCTCCGCGTCCACGATGACTTTCTTGTCCTTGTCTTTCTTTTCGATCAATTCAGGAAACGTATCCAGTTTGTCGGCGAAATCTTTTTTCAATGCGGGCACGGATTGGAAACCCACGGGCGGCGTCCACGGTTCGATGCGCGTGCCGCCCCAGTTGCAGCCCAACAACCCGATCGGCACATCGAGTTCTGTTTGGAGATGGCGCGCATAGTAGTAGCCGACCGCCGTGAACTTGCTGACCGTTTCACTGCTCGCCGCCGTCCAGCCCTCCGACTCCACGTCCTTCTCCGGCTGGGCTGATGGGCGATGCGGAATTTTGATGTGTCTGATGCGCGGATGATTTCCCGCCGCGATCTCTTCCTTGGGATTAGCCGAATCCGCGACAGACCATTCCATGTTCGATTGGCCGGAACAAAGCCACACCTCGCCTACAAGAATGTCCCCCACCACAATCGTGTTCTTCCCGGTGACCGTCATCGTCTGCGGTGTGGAGTTCGCTTTCATCGCGCTCAAGTTCACGCGCCAGCTTCCATCCGCAGCGGCAACGGTCGTCTTCTTTTGTCCCGCGAATTCAACCGTGACCGCCTCGCCCGCGTCAGCCCAACCCCAGATCGGACACGCCTGCGCGCGTTGGAGAACCATGTGACTGCTGATGACGACGGGCAATTTCACGTCGGCGCGAGCCGTTGAAACAACAGCGCAACCGAGCGCGAGGATGAGTGAGAGGATTTTTTTCATGTGGGTGGTCGGGTTGGAAACGATGCGTGATATTTTAATTCGAGCGGGATGGTTGGATGTTTTGGTTAAATGAGTGGTTGGTTAAATGGGTTAAAGGTGACCGGCTCACTTGACTGATTTGAGCATTTAACGATTCACTCCGCTCCACTCATTTTCCAAGGAAGCGACGGAGATTCTTCAGCCCCTTGACCGCGATCTCATCGCGCGTCGGCTCCATGCGCCGCCAGATCGCCGCCGCTTTGGCGATGACCTTGACGTCAGTCGTGAACGATTCGATGACCACGTTGCCGTCGTAGCGGATGTCCCGAAGCGCTTTGGCGATGGGCTTCCAATCAATGTGATCGTTGCCCGGCGTGCCGCGATCGCTGCCGCAAGCGTGGAAGTGCGCGAGATGTTTGCCCGCTTTGCGGATGGCGTCAGCCTGAGACTTCTCCTCGATGTTCATGTGGAACGTATCGAGATGCAGCTTCAGCGTTGGACTGCCGACGGCTTTGATCATCTTCAACGCTTGATCGCAGGTGTTGATGAAATCCGTCTCGAAACGGTTCAACGGTTCGAGGCAAACCTGGCGTCCGCGCTTCTCCGCGTGTTTGCAAAGCGTCTTCAGATGCTTCACCACCGTCGCCCATTGCTTCTTGTATTCATCCGCCGGAACGGCGTCCGCGCGACCCACGGCAGAATACACCGGGCCGATGAGCGACGGACAACCCAGCACCACCATCTGATCCAGCAACGCCGTCATGTAAGCCAGCCCGGTCTTCTGCGCCTTCGCGTCACCGCGCAAATCCCGATCCGGCCCCATCGCAGCGCAAACCGAACCGCAGACCAGTCCGTGGCGATCCAACTCGCGCCTCACATGCGCCGGATCAATGTGCGACGGGTCCTCAATCGCGATCTCGACGGAATCAAATCCCCATTTCTTGAACTTGGGAAAAAGTTTCGTGCTGGAGTTGTTGAACGGCGACGTGAACAAAAAGGTGTTGATGCCAAATTTCATGATGGGCATAAGTTAAGTCGGACTGGAGGCGTTCAAAAAGGAAAAAGTTTTCAAACGAACTCGCCTTGACGCGTGATGACGACCTATCCGACTCTTCCACTCGTGAACGAACCGATCATCACCTTGCTCAAAGAGTCCGCTCCGAACTGGCAGTCCGTCGTGGATGCCGCCATCGTGGAATTCGCTGGATGCACCGGCACATTGCACCGGCTTGATCCAGCGGACAATCTTCTCAAACTCGTTGCGCAACGCGGCGTGCCGGAATTTATTCTTCCCAAGATCGCCATCATTCCCATCGGCAAAGGCATCGCGGGTGTCGCAGCGGAACGTCGCGAACCCGTGGAGCTTTGCAATCTACAGGCCGATCTCGGCGGCATCGCCAAACCCGAAGCGCGCAAGACCAACGTGCAAGGCTCACTCGCCGTTCCTTGCCTGCACAACGGCGAACTCCGAGGCACACTCGGCATCGGCTTGATGACAGCGCATGATTTTACGGATGAAGAAAAATCCCGCGCCATGCAGATCGGAAGTGCCATCGCCGCGCGGCTGTGACGTCACGCCTTCTTCTCCGGCTTACGATGGATCACGGGCTTCTGACGCGACTGAATTGCCCCGATGCGTTTCACCACTTCGCCCACGTCCTGCGCGCCGACGTGGATGACATAATCAATCGTCGCACGATAACTCTCGCCCGGCGCAAGCTTCGGTACGCGACCAAGTTTGCGCTCAATGCTGCGGTGGTTCGGGAAGTTTGTGCCGGGTTCGAGTCCGGTCACGTAGCCCTCGCCTTCGCTCGCCGTGTTTTTCCAAAGCGTGAGATACGGCAGTTCTTTGACCGCGTAGGTCATGGACACCGCGCGATCTCGCTTCCCGTTTGCCAGCGCGATGATCGTTTTGCCCTTCGCATCGGCGAGCGGATGAAAGCAATATACCTGTTCAACGAAACCCTTCGTAGGCTCGGCGAAGCTGGCGTAGTCCTTCAAAAACTTTGCCGCGCGCTTGTTCATCGGCGTCACGTCCGAGACAGGCGCAAGGAATGAAGCCCCAGCCTCCAGCAACGGCGACCCATAGTTCGCGTGATACAGAAGCTCGAACTCCTGCTCCGTCGCGCCGCGATTCGTGATCGTGTCGGCAATGCGAATCTCGTTCGACCCCGGCACGGTGGAAATCTCCGTCCACAACTCCAACTGCGGCCCGAACATCATGCGCTCATCCACACGGCCACGGACGGTGATCCGATACGGCGCAGTGCAATCCACCACCACCTCGACCTCGCTCGCAGGGATGTTGGCAATCTTGCCGTGCAACGTCAGTTCCATCGTCGCCTCGTCGCCGTTGTTGGTGAACGTGTCCGTGCCCGGCGCGCCGTTGCTTTCAAGGCCGCAACGCACCACCCACTCGTTGAATCCTTCGAGCCAGCCCAGCCCGCCGCGACTCTGAAGATTGATGTGATGCGGATGAACCACCTCCTTCACCGGAGAATCCCAACCCAGCCGCACGTCGCCGAGCTTCGCGTCCAACACGCTCATGCCCCGCGTTGGTACGATGGTGAATGTGAGCTTGCCGTTGTTTACCACGATCACATCCACGCCTTCTTCCTTGCCGCCGTGAAGTGTGAGTTTGCGAACGGACCAGCCGGGACATTTCGGCGTGACTTTCTTGCCGGAAATTTCCGCAGCATCCAGGCGAACATTCTTGGACGCACTGATCAGCGTGAGTTGAAACTGCGACGAGTGTTTCGGTTTGGTTTTCATCTTGAATCTTTGGTCGGTTTTGCGCCGAGCAGTCGCAACAACTCTTGCGCGCACGCCCCGGCGAACTCCGCATCATTCACCGCGCAATCAAACTCCCTGACGACAATGTCACTTCGCAAACCGGACTTGAGCGCGGAATACAGCGCGGCATCCGCCGTCGCATCATGAAATGGCCCGCCCGGCGCACTGATCACGCTGCCGCCGCGCAACGGAAGCATCACCGTCACCGGCGCAGTCGAGAGATTTAATTTTCCCGCGAGGATTCCGCCAAGTTGTTTGCACTCGTCCGCCGTCGTGCGCATCAGCGTCACTTGCGGGTTGTGTTGATAAAATTTACGTCCTGCAAACTTTGCAGGCACGCTTTCAGGAGAACCAAAATTTACCATGTCGAGGCAGCCGGTGGAAACCACCGCAGGCACGCCGCACCGCGCTGCTGCCTCCAATCGCGTCGGGCCAGCGCTCAGAACTCCGCCCACCAGTTCGTCCGCCCACTCGGTCGTCGTCACATCCAACACACCGGCGACGAGACCGGTTTCAATTAGCGATTCCATCGTGCGCCCGCCCGTGCCCGTGGCGGCGAACACGATGACTTCGTAGCCAGCAGCCTCCAGAATCTTTCGTGCGTGTTCGATGCACGCCGTTGTGTTCCCGAACTGGCTCGCGACGATGATGGGTTTGTCACTCGCGACTGGCGCGGGCATTTCCACCATGCCGCAGATCGCACCCGCAGCGCGCGTGAGCAACTGCCGCGAAATCCGGTTCAATCCCGCGACATCCACGATGCTCGGAAACATCACGATGTCTTTCACTCCGACGTACGGCGCGACGTTTCCGCTCGCGAGCGTGGAAACCATCAGCTTGGGAAAACCAATAGGCAACGCGCGCATCGCAGCCGTGGCGATGGCTGTGCCGCCACCACCGCCGAGCGAGATCACGCCATCAATCCGTTTCTCCTCTACAAGTTTTGCAAGAATCACCGGGGCACCGCGTGACATCGCGGTCACGGATTCGCCACGATCTCGCTTTGCCATCAACGCGGCAATATCAACGCCCGCAGCCTTCGCAACTTCTCCACTCGTGATATCAGCCTTGAGTCCCGGTTCTCCCAACGTGCCGACGTCAATGATGAGAACCGTGTGTCCGCGCTGCCGGATCAGATCAGCCACGAAGCCATGCTCCGCGCCCTTCGTATCCATCGTTCCGAGAATCGCGATTGTTGGCATGATGACTTGTTAAGTTTTTAGGTTGTTTGCCATTCCCCAATCCCAACGGGATTGAGTCCTTCAGCCTAGGGTTGCGAGGCACGAGCAACCCTAGGTGGGTTGCAAAAAAATTATCAACCCTGAAGGGGTTGCATCTGCACGCCTGACCATTGCTTCAACCCTTTCAGGTTTGTGGGATTCTATGAACCTTTCCCAGGGTAGCTCGTGCCTCCCGCCTTCGCTGCGCTACGGCGCGGCGCGCGCAACCCTGGGCTGAGTGCTGGAATCCCTTTGGGATTCATTTCACGGGAACTATTTCACGTCCTTCCCCGCCGCCCAAATCACCGCGTTCCGCAAAAGCTGGATGTAAGCCGCGTGTTCGTGCGCCGCAGCGTCGTGACCTAGCGTGATGCCCACCACCCGACCCTTCGGCTGCTCGACGGTGAACACTTGCGGGAAATCTTTGTTCTTCGCTTGCGAATGAGCTGTCGCGAGAACCTTGATCGCCGCACCCTTCGTGTCAGGCTCGAAATAATAAAGCTCATCCTTGAGCGTGAACTTCGCGGGCACACCGCGCAGCAACGGATGCTTCGGTTCTGTCACCACGACTTCAAATTCGCCGTAACGGTCGTGACCGCGCGAGCCACCACCGACGACGTTTCGATTGTACTCCGGCCAATCGTTCCAGTTGTACCAAAGCCCCGGATGCAGGCCGACGATCCCTTTGCCGCTTTCCAGATGACGGAGGACAGCGGCCTTGGTCGCTGCGTTCGCAAACGGTTTGTTGTTGCTGATGATCAACACGTCCACGCCTGCGATGTCGCTGGAAAGATCAACGCTTGAGTCGCAATAATTCGCGCTGATGCCGCCCGCCGCATTGAGCGTCTTCACGTCTTCCACATTGAACCATCGCTCGAAATCATGGTGCGTTCCGCCGCCGATGATCAGCGTCTTGATGCCTGCGCCCCACTTGAACACGGGCGCAGACGCGACTTTGTTTTCAACCGGAACCGAGTGCGATGCCTTGGACGGTTCTCCCATCTCCACCGTGATGCCGACGAATGTCGGCGCGATGTCGCTGTTGTAACTAGCAAGAGTCAACTTCTCGACCATGCCGCGCTTGGTGAGCGGCTTCGCGAAGTAGCGGATTTGTTTTCCGCCGATCAACAGTTTGTCCAAGTCATCCAGAGCTTCCGATCCGGGCACGTCATCGCGTCCGTTCCAGTCGGCGATCTCCACGCCGTTCCGCAAAACAATTTCCTCTGTCGCACCGCCAGCGAAGTACACGGTGACCTTCACTGCGGGCGCGTTCGACTTCCCTCCAGCGGGATAACCCCAGCCTGCGATGCCGCCGAAGAAATGCAGCTTGGTGGCGGGCAATCCCACTTTCACCTCGACCTCCTTGGGATAAGTTTGCGCCAGCCCTGAGCCGCCTTGCAGCACGATCAGATTTTTGCCATCGCCAGTGCGGAGAGGATTTACCACGTCGAACGGCACATCATGATGGCGCAACGTTCCCCACTTCCTGAACCGGAGCGTATCGTCCTTCATGTCCGCAGACATGTAGATGCCACGATAGGAATTGGCCGTGAACGCTCCTGACAGATCGAGGATGCGGAAGCGCAAATCATCCGCGCAGAGGAACGTCAACATATCGCGCAAGCCCTCCGCACCGAGTTGCTCGAAGCCATCCGGCATGAGCGAACGGGTGCTGGTGCGACGCGACTGGATGTTGTCCTTGCGTATCTCAATCTCGCCCGTCTGATTCCGCACCACCACGACGCTGTTGTTTTCGCGCAACACGATCCCGTCGTAGCTCAAGTCATCCTTCGTCTCAATGCTGACGGTGTAAAAGTTCGGCTCGACGACGCGATTCGGATCAATGATATGGGTGATCAAATCCTCCGGCCCGTGCGCGCCCATGCCGGTGAGATTCGGAGCGAAGTCCGCGCCCTCGTTCTTGTACTTGTGACACGCGGCACAGTTCTGAGTGAACAGCTTCGCGCCATTGGCCGCGTTGCCGGGCTTGATAATTTCAGGTCGTAACTTGGCGATCACCTGATCTTTCTCCAGTTGCTCCGGGCCGCGCAATTCAGCGAGCACTTTCGTCGCGTGTTCTGCAACTGCGGCGTCAGCGTGATTTCTCAAGCGATACAAATTCGCCAAGCCCAGCAACGCCGGATCAATCTTCCGCGCCGCCAGTGCCTGCACCAATGCCTCCGACCAGTCATTGCGCCGGATCAGTTGACCAAACACCGCCTCGCGCAAATCGAAGGAAAGTTTCGGCATCACCGCGAGCAATGCTTCACCCGCACTCTTGTCGCCCGTCGAGCCGAGAGCTTCGATCACGCGCTTCTGCAACGCGGGACTCGCGTCGCTGCCGAGGAGCGACGAAACCGCCGGGACGATGCTGGTGTCGAAGACTCGCACCCCGAGAAGATTCGCGGCGACCAACGCCCGTTCTTCGTCCGAGAGTGATTTATCAGCGAGCCGCGCTCCCGCTTTGCGGACGGCGGGTTTCATCGCGTCTCCCACTTCGCCCACAAAATTCCAGCGCACGATCAGCGGCATCACAGATCCGGCGGTGGTTTCCGACGCGAGCAATTGCGTCAACGCGTTGCCGAGTGACTTGTCCGCAGTCGGCTTCACATCCGATGGAAGATTCGCCGCGAGCGATTGCAGCGCGATGACCTTGAGCGCGTCCGCACTCGCAGGCTTCGCGGCAAGCATGATCACCAACTCGCGCGCCGCTTTGGGATCATTCTGCTCCGCCACTTGGCGTGCGAGTTGAGAAACTAAACCGCTCAACGCCGACGATGACTTCGCATCCAACGCCGCTCCGAGATAGAGCAACGGTTTCTTCGCCGTGATCGCGAGCGCGGCGGCTTGCAGATAATTACCCTTGAACGTCGGCCATGCTCCAACGATGGCTTCGGCGAATGCGCTGTTCGGCGTGAGCGTTTCACAAGCGACGAGCGCAGCGATGCGGACGCGCTCATTGGGATCAGCGATCAGCTTGTTCACCAAATCAATCGGCGGTTCGATGCTCGAGTTGTCGCGCTCTGCTCCGATGTTCATCGCAGCTTTTCGCACGACTGCGTCAGTATCGCTCGCGGCTGTGACCAACGCATCGTCGTCCAGCAGTTTCAAATTATGCAGCACCCACAACGCCTGCATCCGTCCATAAGCGGTATTCGCCGTGACCGCCGTGTCTTTCAACTGCGTTGCAACATCGCGCCCATCACCCTCGCTCAACAACCGATTCGCCGTCGCGCGAACCCAGCCGTTGGGATGATCCAGCATTGCGACGAGCTTGGCGGGTGTTTTGGGATTCAACTCAAACTTCGGCAACGCGCGCGCCTCCTTGTGTTGGATACGGTAGAGGCGGGTGAAATGATGATTGCGGTCGGGACGCGTGGCGGCATTGCGCGCGCCGTGCGGCGTGCCGCGTGTGTCGTTATGCGCGGCGATCTGATTGTACATGTCCACGAGATACAACGCGCCATCCGGACCGACGCGACTGTGGATCGGCTTGAACCAATAATCCGTGCTCGTGAGGAAATGCGTTTCCTTGCGCGCTTCTTCGCGATGGCCCTGATACGTCACGCCGTTGGGATCAAGGAATTCATGATGCGTCAACCACACCGTCGGCTCATGCACGAAGAACGACCACGACGGCCCCTGCCATTTCGCAGGCCACGCGCCCCCGTCGTAAATCGTCGCACCCGCCGCAGCGGTGAATTGTCCCACCCAGTCAATCTGCACGTACGGCTGGCGGGATTCCTTGCGCGCCGGGAAAACATTGTTGTCTCCGATGATTGGATTAGCCGAGCGCACTCCGGGCATTCCTGCGCGGCTGATCGTTTTTTCCGGCAACACCACATGCAGGATCGGTTGACCACAGGTGGCCGTGCTGAAAAAGATTTCGCCGTCCGGCGCAACCTCGCAACCCCAGGTGTTGCACGAGCCGGAGGAAACCTGCTCCAACGCAGAACCGTCAGGACGGAAGCGATACAACCCCGCCGAGATGCGTCCGAACTTTTTTGAGCCATCGCCGGAAGTGACATCACCCGCGCTGTAACCCACCGAGCCATAAATCCAACCGTCCGGCCCCCAGCGCAGATTGCTCGTCACCGCGTGCGTATCCATCGTGCCCCAGCCGGTGAACAACACTTCGGACTTGTCCGCCTTGCCATCGCCGTCCGTGTCGCGCACCCAGAAAATATCCGGTGCTTGGGTTACAATCGCGCCGTCCTTGTAAAGCACCAGCGATGTCGGCAGTTCAAAACCGTCCGCGAACACCGTCTTCTTATCCATCACGCCATCGCCGTTCGTGTCTTCGAGGATCGAGATGCGATCCTGACTCACGCGCTTCTCCTTGCTG
>JANNAO010000403.1:0-17686 GCA_031384405.1 Verrucomicrobiota bacterium
CGCGCTGCGAGCCGTGCCGTTGTAGGTCTGCGAGAGATTGCTGAGGGTGACGGGCGCATTGGACTTCGCGATGACCAGCGTGTTTGTGGCCGCTCCTTGATGGTTTGCGTCGCTGATCGTTCCGATGACTTGGTAACTGCCCGCGTTGGTCGGCGATGACGAACTGCCGTTGTAAGTGAGATTAACCGTCAGTCCGCTTGGAACAGTCGAGGCCGACGCGCTGCGAGCCGAGCCGTTGTAGGTCTGCGAGAGATTGCTGAGGGTGACGGGCGCATTTGATTTCGTAATGGTCAATGTGCCGAGATTGGTGATGACGACGTAATTGCCCATCCGGTTGAGCGGGTCGCTGAACACCGGGGTGATGGGGTAAGTGCCGACGGGACTGCCCGTGGTGGCGGTCGTGGAGTAGGTGGCTGTGATATTGTCGCCGCCGATGACTCCGGTGAGTGTGCCAGTGAGTGAGGGGTTGGGTTGGTTGTAGACTTTGGTTTTGTTGGCGGGCGTGGCCGTCAGCAGTGGCGCGTTTGAGAGCGTGATCAGAATGGTTTTGTTCGTGTCTGTGACAAGCACGTCAAAGAACAGATTGGTGGCACCACCCGCCGTGTTGACGACAAATGGAACAGGGGCACCATTGATTTGTACACTGGTAACAGGCGCGAGGTTGGCGACCGAGACCTGGAAGGTGACGGTGTCGTTGGTGTTGAACGCAGTTTCAAAACTGCGCAATGGCGACGCCGGAATCGCGAGACGGCGGCAGTTGAAGCTGATGGAGGCAGCGGTCTGCGAGTAATTTGTCAGGATGGTTCGATCCCGCTGGAGGATGTATCGCGTCACGTCGCCGCCTGTGCCCACCCAGATGTCTTTGCCGACGGCGTAAGCCACAGCGCCATCGTCGTTGTTCATGGTATGGAAAGCCAAGTTCGCCCACTTGCCCTGTGCGATAGCGGCGTCCACGATTGTTTTGAAGTCTGCGGGTGGAAAGGGCGCGTGTTCGTGTGAATTGTAACTCTTCACATCCATGAAATCTTTGGGCGTGGTGTCTTCCAACTGATTCCAGTTGTAGCCGCGTGCGATGAGAAAATAATCAGACGCCCAGACTCTTTCGCGAATGGTATTCGCTCCGCACGGCCAGGCGAACGATGACAGGCGATCCGTAGTTTGAGGTGTGGAGGCGACGATGTTGGAGATATTCAATTCCAGTTGAGAGCGGCGACCGGGGCCGTTCTGTGGCAAACAGGGATGCGTCTCTGTGTGTGACCCCAGCTCCATGCCTGCATTGTGGTAGGTGGTCATTTGCGACAACTGATAACCCGGACCCATCAGTGCATACGTCCCAGCGAATCCGGCTGCGGTCAATTCGTTGAACATGACCGCGTCCGAATCATCAATCCAGACACTCATGGCGCCTTTTTTGCCGCCTTTCCACGTTGCCAGCTTCACTCGATTGCTGGCATTGACGATCAAGGTGACGGGGAACGCAGTGGTGTTCGTCACCGCGCCTGTCGCTGTGAAACTCAACGTCGCGGTGTACGCGCCGTTGGTCAGTCCGGCTGTGTTCACAGAGACGTCGCAATAACCCGGAGACGCGCCGTTGGTGGGAGTCATCGAAAGCCACGAAGCATTTTTGGTCACGCTCCAGTTAAAATTATCCGGACCGTTGTGATAGACGTTCACGCGTTGGACGTTGGTCTTGGCTTGTCCTGCAATCGCGCTGAACACCATAGAGAGGGGTTGCAGATAGAGAGTTGACGTGAACGGTGTGTCGCTGGTGATGATGCGCACCTGCCGTATATCCGCGTTGGCGGATCCGTTAGCCAATCCACCCGCCCAGACACACAAGCGCGGATTCACAAATTCTTGGCCTGTCTTTCCGCTGAAAGTCCAATTCGTTCCATCAACAGAGTAGTAGGAACTGATTTCCCCGTAGATCAAATCGCGCTCAAGGCGAAGACTCACGTTTGCGCCCGCCACGCTGTGACTTGTAAGCACGTCTGCCACGGCGTTGGTTTCTCTGACCAGGGACACGGCTGGATAATGAGTGCGCGCCACCTCGACGTAGTTGTCGTCATCCTGGTAGAGCGCGAGATTCACCTGCTGATACGGCTGGGTGGGAGCAAACGTGATATCCAGTTCCACGCTGACCCAGTTGGTGGGTAACGTGCGAAACAAACTATTATGGGAATTGTTCTGGGTCAGCCACAGATCGCCGTTATCCAATGGAATACGAATCGCGCCGGGGTGGGACGCTTGATTGTAAGAGATCACATTGCCGCCGTTTGTTATCTCTGTGTCTCTCGTCGTTCCGTTGGCTCTGCGCGCCATGAAATCCCACCCATCTGCAAGAAGCTGTGAGCGGTTGGCATAAGTGAAGTTGAAGACATTGGTCGCCCCCATCGCTTTGTTAAGTCCTTCAACCGTGAAAGCAAACAAAACCACGAACGTCACCCAACAAAACTTTGAACTGATTTTACGCATTGAGGCAGAAATTTACTGAGGCTTAAATTGATAGCTTCGTCTCGCACTGGTACATGAGGCCAAGACAACGGTGTTTATTCCAAAATTTTATCCTGACAGACAATTCGGCAACGCCGTGTCTGCGATCTCGCGTATTTCCCTTCTGAACTCTCAGACAACGCGCGAGATCGTCATGCAACATGACACGTCGTAAGTTCTTTTGATTACGTCGCGTGGCAATAATGCCAGATTGGAAAGGGGGTTCAATTTCGAGTGCCGCAAAACTTTGCGGACGGGCGGTGAGGTAATTACGGACAGTGTTGTAACTCGCAAGGTTCTTGAAGGCATTGAAAGTCGCATGCCCGGCCCGTTTCAAGAGGATGGATAATTGACTTTGATTCGCCCTCTTGTCACCCTGCCCGCATGGCAAAACCGGCTTTAGGACGCGGTCTTGGTGCGTTGATGGGTGGCTCTCCTGTCACCCAATCTCCGCCTGTTTCTCCGTCTCCCGCAATCACACTTTCTACCACCACCACGCCCAGCGTGCCCGCCACGGTGCCTCACGCAGTCATCCCGACGCCCGCGCCGGTTTCTCGCGATACGGTGCGCCGCGTGTCCGTGGGATTGGTCAAGCCTTGCTCCTTCCAACCGCGCAAAGATTTTCCGCCCGAAGCTCTTCGTGAACTCTCTGACTCCATCCGCGAACAAGGCATCGTTCAACCCCTCATCGTTCGTCCGATGGGTGTAAACTTTGAACTCATCGCCGGGGAACGTCGCTGGCGCGCGGCGCAACTTGCCGGGTTGACCGAAGTGCCGGTGATCGTGCGCGAGGCCGATGATCGCGCGGTGCTGGAGCTCGCGTTGATCGAAAACCTGCAACGCGAAAACCTCAACGCCATCGAAGAGGCTCTTGGTTATGCGCAGCTTGTCAGCCAGTTCCAACTCACGCAGGAACTCGTCGCCACTAAGGTCGGCAAGAGCCGCGCAGTCGTCGCCAATGCGCTCCGCATCCTCAAACTTCCAGGCGAAGTGCAGAACTTCATCCGCGATGGACGCATCTCCGTCGGCCATGCCAAGGTGATTCTTGGTCTCGCCAATCCCGTGGAGCAAAGCGAAGCCGCCGAACGCGTCATCAAAGATGGATTGAATGTCCGTCAGGCCGAGGGATTGATCGCGAAGATGCAATCGCGCGATAGCAAACCCAAGGCGGCGAAAGCCTCATTGCCCACCGACGCGCATGTCGCCAATCTGGAAAATAAAATCCGCGAGAAACTCGGCACGAAGGTTTCGTTGCGCTACGCCAAAGGCAAAGGCTCGGTCGAGATTTCATTTTACAGCGACGCTGAACTTGAAGGCGTGCTGCAAGCCCTCGGCGTGAATGCCGACTGATTTGGAATGAATGCAAAGCCGCCAAGAAAAACTCCCACCAGTAAAAACAATTTCTGACAGTGACACGATCCATCGAAGGCAATTTTCATCACACCTCTGCGCCTTTGCTTCTTTGCGCCTTTGCGTTAAAGAATTTTGCCTCCAACTTACGCTCTCAATTTAATGAACACTCCTGAACTCCGCGCCGCGTGCGCCAGCCAACTCCAATCCAACGCCGCCAATGTCGGTGCTCTCAACGCCTTCGTCGGCTTCGACGGTTTCGTGGATGAAATCCTGCACGTCGTGGACAAGCGCGAGAGCATGGACAAATACACGCGCCTGCTCACCATCACCAAATACGCCGAACGTCTCGCCGCCGCTGCCAACAAAAGCACGAACATCGAGATGGTCAGCCAGCTCACCAAACTCGGCGGCAACGGCCCGATCATGGCCAATGCCCTTGCGAGTTTCGGGCTGAAGGTTTGTTACCTTGGCAATCTCGGCTATCCGAATCTCCATCCCATCTTCGACGGCTTCGCCAAGATTGCCGAAGTCCATTCCATCGCTGAACCCGGCTACACCGACGCCGTGGAATTCGAGGATGGAAAAATCATGCACGGCAAACATAAGGCGCTCCGTGACGTGAACTGGGAGAACATCAAGTTGCGCTTCGGCCAGGAGAAGTTCACCGTCAAGTTGCAGGCCGCGAGCTTCGTCGGCTTCGTCAACTGGACGATGCTCACCAGCATGAACGACGCTTGGGCTTCGATCCTCAAAGAAGTCTGCCCCAAGCTCACCGGGCCGCGCCGGAAGATTTTCTTCGATCTCGCCGACCCAGAAAAGCGGACGCGCGAAGATATTTTGAAAGCCCTCTCGCTTATCACCGAGTTCGAGAAATACTTCGACGCGATCCTCGGCTTGAACGAGAAGGAAGCCTACGAGATTGGAAATCATCTTGGTTTGAACACAAGCGATCATTCGCCGGAAGGCTTGCTCAAGCTCGCGAAAGAAATCCACGCACGCATCAAGGTGAACACTGTGGTCGTTCATCCTGTTCACTACGCGCTGGCCGTGAGCGCGAATGACGCCGCTATCGTGGAAGGCCCGTTCACGCCTAAGCCGCTCATCACGACAGGCGCAGGCGATCATTTCAACGCGGGCTTCTGCCTCGGCAAACTGCTCGGCTTGGACAATGCGAAAGCCGTCCTGACCGGCGTCAGCACGAGTGGCTTCTACGTTCGCTCGGCAAAAAGTCCGACCGTGAGCGATCTCGTCGGATTGATGAACAACTGGAAAGCGCAAGTCGCGTAAGTAGGAAGCACCGCCATGATTTTGGAGGTAACAAAATACGGAAATCCGATCCTGCGCCAGAAAGGTGCGCGCATCGAAACCGTCACACCGGAGATCAAGCAACTCATCGCCGACATGTTCGAGACGATGTATGCAACCAAAGGCATCGGCCTCGCGGCGCAACAGGTCGGTAAAGCACTTCAACTCACCGTGCTTGATCTTCGCGGAGTGGAGGATCGTCCGTCCACGCTGGAACTCGATGGCAAACCCGCCGACGTGGAGAAGTTCATGCCGCTCGTGCTCATCAATCCTGAGATCAAACCGCTCAACGATTCTGTTGCTGGGCCGGAAGGCTGCCTGAGCTTTCCTGAATTATATGGCGACGTGCTGCGTCCTGAATCCGTCGCGGTGAAGGCGTTGAACGAAAAAGGTAAGCCAGTTGAGTTCCGCTGCGGAGGTTTGCTCGCCCGCGCCGTGCAGCACGAGGCAGATCACTTGAACGGCATACTGTTCATTGATCGCATGGATCGGAAATCGAAGAACGAAATCCGCGAAGAGCTTGATCTGCTTCAAGCCGAGACGAAAGCGAAGCTGGAATTAAGTCGCAAAAAGTGATCGCAATCAAAAAATATTTTGAAGAACACAACACACATGAAGACTCCCAAGTTGAAAAAGAATCAGGTTCAACTCATCGCCAGCGGCGACTTGCGTCTCTCGGCCAATCAAGTCTGCTGGCCCGCGCAGGAAGAGATGGAAGCCACGCTCACCGCAGCGCTCAAGGCGGAAGGCTACGATCTGATTCGCGCGCACAAATATGATGAGGTTGCGCGCCACGGCTTTATTGATTCGCAACGCAAGGGCATGGATGTCTTCAAACGCATTGATCCCGACGCGCCACTCATTATCGCCGAAGCCGTCTGGCAATACTCGCATCACGTCCTCGCCGGGCTGACCACGCATCGCGGGCCGATCCTCACCTGCGCCAATTGGTCCGGCACATGGCCCGGACTCGTCGGCATGTTGAACTTGAACGGCTCGCTCACCAAGCAGGGCGTCAAATACTCCACGCTCTGGAGCGAGGATTTCACCGACGACAATTTCAAAACCAAACTCCGCCAGTGGCTCAAGACCGGCGCGTGTTCCCACAAGACCGATCACGTCACGCCGCTCGCGAAAGTTAAAGTGGACGCCAGTGCGAAGAAACTTGGCGAAGCTCTGGCCGCCACATTGCAGCGGGACAAAGCCATCATGGGCGTGTTCGATGAAGGTTGCATGGGCATGTTCAACGCCATCATCCCCGACGATCTGCTCCACGCCACCGGCGTGTTCAAGGAACGCCTCAGCCAATCCGCGCTCTACTACGAGACCACGCAGACCAGCGATTATGAAGCGCGCGAGTGTTTTTCCTGGTTCAAGAAAAAGGGCATGACCTTCGATCTCGGGCGCAACGAATCCACCGATCTCACCGAGCGTCAGGTGCTCTGGCAATGCAAGACCTACATTGCCGCCGTGCGCATCGCGGACGATTTCGGCTGCGACACCATCGGCATCCAGTACCAGCAGGGCCTGAAAGATTTGTCCCCCGCGAGCGATCTCGCGGAAGGCACGTTGAACAACAGCGACCGTCCGCCCGTGAAATCCCGCGACGGCCAGCGCATTTTGTTCAAAGGCAAACCGCTCCCCCACTTCAACGAAGTGGACGAATGCGCCGGCCTCGACGGCTTGATGACGCAACGCGTCCACGAAGCGCTCAAGCAACCCGTCGAAAATACGCTGCACGATGTGCGCTGGGGCGATTGGGACAAGTCCGGCACCACGAAGGAATACGTCTGGGTCTTCGAGATCAGCGGCAGCGCGCCGCCCGCGCATTTCATTGACGGCTGGGAAGGCACGGAAGGTTTCCGGCAACCGGCGATGTATTTCCCGAAAGGCGGCGCCACCATGCGCGGCATATCCAAGCCTGGCGAAATCGTCTGGTCGCGCATCTACGTGGCCGACGGCGCGCTGCACATGGATTTGGGCCGCGCCAAAGTAATTGAGTTGCCGCGCGAAGAAACCGACCGCCGTTGGAAAGCCACCACCAAGCAATGGCCCATCATGCACGCCGTCACCTACGGCGTTTCGCGCGATCAGATGATGGCCAAGCATCAAGCCAATCACATCCAATGCGTCTATGCCACCAACGCCAAATTTGCCGACGAATGTCTGCTGACAAAAGCCTCGATGGCCGCCGCCCTCGGCATCAAAGTGAATCTCTGCGGCACGAAGGCGGATGGGAAGAAGTGGTGACGGAAAACTCCGTTGCCACAGTTCGGCTAAATGTTAATGTGCCTGCATGAGTGCGATTGAGATGGTCATTCAAAAAGTGAAACAACTGGACGAACCGCACGCCCGGCAGTTGTTGAACTGGTTGCAAGGTCAAGAAAGCGCGCCCACTCCCGCCCGTCAACCCGCCGGTGCGATGGCCATGCTCGGTTTCGCCCGCAAGTTTCGTAGCGCACCCCGCGCCACGGCGGATTGGATGAACGATCTTCGCGCCAGCACAACGTCCTCCAACCCGCGCGGGGTGTCTGGACAGGGCGCGTTCACCGCCGCTTTTCCACCCGCTTCGCCTGAAGTGTGATTGGTAGGGCGCGTCACTCCATGCGCGCCGTCGTGGTAAATCCAAACGCGTCCGTTTGCAATCAACGCCCGGCGCGCAGATGACTGACGCGCCCTACCCGTGCCCAGCGCCAGCGGCGCGGCATGTTTATAGTTCGCCACCACCAACCCCAAGCTCCGTAGGAGCGACATCAAAAATCAAAACGGTGTCGCTTCTACGGAGCTTCATCATTTCTGTGATGCGGGTTCTATAAACAGGTCGCGCCGCTGGCGCTGGGGTTGTGTCGCATCGTTGTTCAACCTCCGGACGCGGACGACGTTTGCCCGAAACACTTCGCCAGACCATCTACCGTCGCTCCGCGACGAAATAACTTTTTCCGAGATAACCAGCCACTTCGTAGCTGGCTAATTTCCGTTGCCGCTCTGCGGCTGTTTTCACTTCATCACATCCTCGGCTGAATCAGTGTGACAAGCTCCTGCGTGTGGCTAAACTCGCGACGGCTTTCTGATGAGTGATCCATTGATTGAATCCAAACAAATGTTGCGCGCTTTGACGCGGGGGCGCGTGGCGGGGTTGTCGCCGGAATATCGCGCTGCTGTTGCGGCGCAGGTGATGGTGAGTCTGGCGTCGCGACCGGAATGGGCGCGGGCTTCGAGCGTGTTGTTGTTCGCTCCGTTGCCGGATGAATTGGACGTGTGGCCGTTGGTGGAGATGGCGTTGATGGCGGGCAAGGCGGTGGCATTGCCAGCGTTTGATCCTAGCGCAAGCGGTTACGTGGCGCAGCAGATTGTTGATGTGACCAGAGATGTTGTCGCCGGGAAATTTGGCGTGCGTGAACCTGCGGAGTCGTGCGCTGAAGTTCTGTTAAACCAACTGGACTTGGTGTTAGTGCCTGGGATAGCTTTCGACGCGCGTGGCGGGCGGCTGGGTCGGGGAAAAGGTTTTTACGATCGGTTGCTGGCAGGCGTGCGCGGGACGAAGTGTGGCGTGGCGTTCGATGAACAACTGGTGGACGCTGTGCCGGTCGGCCCGCATGACATCAGATTGAACTGTATCTTGACGCCGACGCGCTGGATCGAGACCTGAACAGCGCGCGGTTCTGAAATGACTCCGGTCTTAAATATCTTGGGCGGGGCGGTGTGTGCCGTTGCTGGGGCGGGCGTGTGCGCGATGATTCTTAATTCAAAGAGTCGTCGGCGCGAGGATGCTCGTCGTCGTGAGGCAGACGCGAAGATCGAGTTGTCCCGCAACGTCGCTGCGCTGGAAGTCGCGCAACTCCGCACGCAGCTTGAGCAAACCAACACCGCCGAACGCAAGGAAATCGCCGAGCAAGAGAAGCGTTTGACCGAGCGCGAATCTCTTCTGAATTCCCAATTCGCCCGCATCCTTCAGACGGAAGATGAATTGAAGCAGCAGCGCGAATCGTTGGAGCGTAAGAATGTCGAACACGATCTTTCGCGGCAGGAGTTGGCGGCACTCACGTTGCAACGTCGGCAGCAGCTCGAAAAGATTTCCGGCATCACGATAGACGAGGCGCGCATCCAATTCCTCAAAGCCGTGGAGCAGGAATCGCTCGCGGACGCGGCGAACATTTCCCGGCACATTCTCGAAGATGCGAAGGCTCGCGCGGAGGAGAAGGCGCGCAAGGTGATCGTCACGGCCATCCAGCGTTACGCAGGCAAGCAGACCTTCGAGAGTTCTTCGGCCACGATCATCCTCGAAAGCCCGGAGTTGAAAGGGCGCATCATCGGTCGTGAAGGCCGGAACATCCGCGCGTTTGAAAATGCGACGGGCGTGACGGTGCTGATTGATGATGAACCGGGCGCGGTGATCCTTTCTGCGTTTGATCCGGTGCGGCGCGAGATCGCGCGTGAAGCGATGGCGCGGCTCATCGCGGACGGACGCATTCATCCGACGCGTATCGAGGAAGCGGTACACGCTGTGAAGTCCGAGATGGATGAAACCATCGTTCGCAAAGGCGAGGAAGCCGCCGCGCGTGCGGGCGTGGCGATGCTTGATCCTGAGATCACGAAAGTGTTGGGCAAACTTTTCTTCCGCCAAAGTTTCACGCAAAACTTACTGGATCACTCGGTGGAGGTTTCGCAACTCGCGGGTCTGATGGCGGATGAATTGGGATTGGATTCCGCCATCGCCAAGCGCGCCGGTCTGTTGCACGACATCGGGAAGGCGTTGAGTCACGAGGTCGAGGGGCCGCACGCGATTGTCGGTGCGGACTTGATCAAGAAACATGGCGAGGCTGCCGCCGTCGTGAACGGAGTGGCATCGCACCACAACGACATCGCGCCGGAGGGACCGTGGGGAATTTTGATCAGCGCGGCGGATGCGGTGAGCGCGTCGCGACCCGGCGCGCGTTCCGAGAGCATGACCACGTATCTCAAGCGCGTGGAGGAGTTGGAGAAGATCGGGAACGGATTCGCGGGCGTGGAGAAATGTTTCGCGTTGCAAGCGGGTCGCGAGCTGCGCGTGTTTGTTCAACCGTTGTCCGTGGATGATGACGCGGCTTTCGCGTTGGCGCGGAACATCGCAGCGAAGATCGAAGCAGATTTGTCTTATCCCGGTCAGATCAGAGTGACGGTAATCCGGGAGACGCGGTGCGTGGAGGTGGCGAAGTAGGAAGTGGAGATGGTTTGAATAAAGAAGCCAAGAATCCATGAGTTCATGGTTTCCTGGCTTCTTTATTAAAAGCTCAACGCCCTTCCATCATTCCAGCGGGGAGACCTGATTCCCAACCGCTCGGAGAATTCCACGGACGGACGGAGAGGTTATCCGACTCGGTGGTGGCGCAACCTGTCAGGAAGAGACTTCCAAGAACAAACAACAGAAGCAGGCAGATGCTTGCTTTGCTGATCGGGGACGATTTCACGATTCGGGATAAGCGGGGATGACGCTGTCGCCCTCGGTCACGTCACCGAGTTTCCATCCGGGGAGGACGTTGGCGATGCAGCGTCCTTTCTGGACTTCGCTGATGATGACTTTGGCGACGAGTTTGCCGTTGCGGCTGACGAGCATCTCGCCATGAATCTTTGCGCCTTCGTCCTGGCCGACGTTGAGAACCACGAATTCCCACTTGGGATCGGCGACGAGGATTTTGCCTTTGAGATCAGCGCGAAGTTTCACGACAGTGGTCTTGCCTTTGATCCATTCGAGTTCAGCCACGGCTTTTTCCAACGACATGCTGATGATTTTCTTCTCTTCGAGTGAGGCTTCGAGAGCTTCCTGTGCTTGACGAATCTGTTTGCCCAAACCAGTGATTTGCGGCGGCGTATAACCCGTGGATGTATAAGCGGCGAGTTCGGCGCGGGAATCATCACGTTCACGAACGGTCACGGCGAGTTTCTCGGTGAGTTCGGTGGACTTCTTGATCTGGATGTCAGCTTCGGCCACGGCTTTGTCGCGTTCCTGTTGAGTGGAGGCGAGAGTTTCCTTGGTGTTGGTGAGTTCCTTCTCGGTCTTGACGAGATCGGCTTTGGTCTTGTCGCGCTCGCCTTCGGCACTGAGGCGGCCAGCGTGTTCGGTATTACGCTCGGTGACGACGCCGTCAATCTTCTGTTTGACCTGGATGAAATTGATCGCGCCAGCAGCCAGGCCAGCGATGATTGCGATGATGAGACTGATTCGGATTAACATGGCAAAATTCGTTTGATTGATTAACGACGCCAGCCTAGACAGCACGCTCCGGGGTGTCAATTATCCGTTTTGAAAAGTTATCGTGTTGGATGACGAATAAATCTTGGAACGACCCGTGGCACGTTTTCCATTCCATTTGACTTCATTCCGGTTTTCAACAGCATTTGCCGCATTATGGAATGGATATCTCAACCAGAAATCTGGATCAGCCTGTTCACACTCACTGTGCTCGAAATCATTTTGGGCATAGACAACATCGTCTTCATCTCGATCCTCGCGGGGAAATTGCCCAAGGAACAACAAGCCAAAGCGCGACAGACTGGCTTGATGCTTGCGCTCGTGACGCGACTGCTGTTGCTGTGCGGGCTGGCGTTCATGGTCAAACTCACTAAGCCCCTGTTCGAGATTCCGACGATGGGCATCCTCAGTGCGCCGCATGGCGTTTCGGGGCGTGATCTGATTCTGATCCTCGGCGGTTTGTTCCTGCTCTACAAAAGCACGAACGAGATCCATGACAAACTCGAAGGTGAAGACGGCGAAGTGACTGGTCGTGTCGCGCCCAAGTTCGCTGCCGTGATCGCGCAGATTCTAATTCTCGACATCGTGTTCTCGTTGGACTCGGTGATCACAGCCGTCGGCATGGCGAAACATCTTGGAGTCATGATCGCCGCCGTCATCATCGCGCTCGTGTTCATGTTGATCTATGCGGGCAAGATCAGCGACTTCATCCAAAAACATCCTTCGTTGAAGATGCTCGCACTGAGTTTCCTCATGCTGATCGGCTGCGCGCTGGTGGCGGAAGGTTTCCACAAAGAGATTCCGAAAGGCTATATCTACTTCGCGATGGCGTTCTCAGTCGGCGTGGAAGCGTTGAACATCCGGATGCGCGGGAAGAAAAAGCCCGCCGTGGTGGAACTGCACCAGCCGTATCGGTGATCGCAGGGTGGATGGACAAATCCATTGGCCACGCTACGATGTCGGCGTGTTGGCTGCGGTCGCAAACCGGATGGTTTGGGCTTGAGCAGCCAGCATGAACATCAATAGAACCAAAATATGAAATCCATCGTTACACTCGTCGCGGTCGTTTGCGCTGCGTTCATCATCAGCGGCTGCTCCACCTGTTGCCCAAAGAAGACGCAATGCGCCGCCAAACCTTCCTGCGGCATGAAATGCTGCGAGGACGGCAAGGCCACCTGCGCCACCTGCGCGACTTGCAGCGCGAAGAAGTAATCGCGTCTTTCACCATCACAGCCAGACCTCGGTCTGGCTGTTTTGCTTGGTAGTCATGGTGGGGTGCGATTCAAAGTGACGGTGAGGTGGTGGAACGCCTCGCGCTGCGAGGCGTAGCACCGCGTACAGCGACGCAATCCGTTGTCGCCCGATTCCGCCCGCTCTACGCGGGCGGAGTTCTCGCAGCGCGAGAACTCCCACCACAAATGCTGACCGTCACTTTGAATAGCACCCGTCTTGTTTGCGATGCTTGCGTTTCGGGGATTACTGTGGTTGGATTTCGTCGTCTCCCGAACAAATGAAAGCGCGCGTGCCAATCCGTTGTGGCTTCACTCTGATCGAAGTGTTGGTGGTGATTGCCATCATCGCGGTGCTGGCGGCGTTGCTGCTCCCGGCGGTGGCTCGCGCCAAACGCAGTGCCCGCCGAGTCCAGTGTATCGGAAATCAAAAGCAACTCGCGGCGGCGTGGATGTTGTATGTCACGGATAACTCGGACTGGGTTGTCGGCAATGGTGGAAACTTAACTCCCGATCCATCTCTCAAGCGATGGGTTCAAGGTTCGTTCGTCAGTGCGGCCGCCAACACCACAGAGCAATATATTCTGAGTCCGACTTACGCGCAGTTCGCAGCCTACATCAGAACCATCCGCATCTACGTCTGCCCCACAGATCGCGCGACGGTGCGAGTCGGCGGCGTGGAGCACAGCACCAAGCGAAGCTATTCGCTCAACGCCTATGTCGGCTGGCAGGGGCAATGGGATACTCGCATGACTCCAGTTGCTGCGGGGAATCCGACACATAGAATCTTCAAGAAGCACACGCAGATGTCGGTGGCGATGCCGCGCGGCACATTCCTTTTCACGGATGTGAATTCCAACAGCATCTGCGGTCCGGCTTTCGGCATGAACATGGATCGCGACATGTTCTTCAATTTTCCTGCCAGCACACACGAACGCGGGGCGGTGATCTCGTTCTCGGATGGTCACGTAGAATGGCATCGCTGGACGGATGCGCGCACCATCCGTGCTTACTCGGCAAGCTATCACAATCATAGTGAGGCATCCCCCGGAAATCTGGACTTGGCGTGGTTGCGAGATCGCACAACGGTGCGATGACCATGAACCCCGGCAACATTCAACGCCGAACGATCAAGTCCTCACAAGCAGGCGGGCACTTCGACGTTGGAAGTTGAATGTTCCCACCCGGTTCAGGAGTTCAAAGCGCGAAACATTGTTTGGGAGAATTCTCCCCCCATCCGATGGAGTGAGGGCCAGGGTGAGGAGCTTTCGATGGTTTGACTGATGTTCTCCGGTAGTGGGTATAACTCGCAGGCAATCTGGTGGAGCGCGGCTGTGTCGAAGACCAGCCGCAGCCGCTTCAAAAAAGCCCGGCCATTGATTCTGCTGAAGACTCCAGTGTTTTCCATCCTGCTGCGGCTGGTCTCCGCGACACAGCCGCGCTCCGAAGCAAAAGAACAAGGGCGACATCCGAAGATGTCGCCCTGTCTGAAACTCTGTTGCTTGGATTATCTCAAAGTGCCCAGCCTTTGCGATTGTTGCGCTTTACGTATTGTGCGGCTTCGGGCGCATTGGTGGCGCGCATGTTCGGGCCGTCCCATTCGAGTTTCTTGCCGACACGGAGCGCGATGCAGCCGAGCAGGATGATCTCGGTGAGATACCCGGCGATCTCGAAGTTGGAATACGGCACTGGCCCGCCTTTGCATCCGGCGATCCATTCTTGGTGGTGACGGAAATCGCCATCGCCAGTGAACGCATTGCGCGGGATGGTTTGCGGGATCGCTGCCACAGCGGGATGGTCTTTGCCGTTCAAGAGGTCTTTTTCTCCGTTGAGTTTCACGAAGAATTTCGCGCCGTAGTCATCGGGCGAAAACAATTTGCCCTTGTCGCCGATCAAGACGCAGCCGCTGCCGGGAACTTCGCCCATCATCTCTTCGATCTCGGCAGTGATCTCTTTGGCGGGTTTGTTGTTGCCGTCATGGGTGAACGGATTCTCCGGCTTCGGATCGCCGCCGTCATACCAGTGGAAAGTCACAGGGGCGAGACCTTCGCGAGCCGGGAATTGAAAACGTATCTTGGACTTGAGCGGATAAGTCTCTTTGTTGATGCCGGACGACCAGGCTTCGATCTCCGTGGGATAACCGAGCTTGAGCGCGCGGAAGGGCATGTTGGCCGTGTGGCAAGCCATGTCGCCCAGCGCGCCCGTGCCGAAATCCTGCCAGCCGCGCCAGTTGAAGTGATGATACGCACCGTTCTTGAAAGGTCTGTCCTGCGCGGGGCCGAGCCAGAGATCCCAATTCATCGTCGCCGGGATCGGATCGCTGCCTTCGGGACGGCCCATGCCCTGCGGCCAGACGGGGCGATTGCTCCAGACGTGAACCTCGCGCACTTGACCGATCAGCCCGGCCTGCACGATTTCCACCGCGCGACGCAATCCATCTTCCGCGCTGCCTTGATTGCCCATCTGCGTGATGACGCCATTGGCTTTCGCGAGTTTGCGAAGGAGACGCGCTTCGTGGACGGTTTGGGTGAGGGGTTTTTGGCAATAGATGTGTTTTCCCAGACGGATGGCTTCGGCGGCGATGGCGGCGTGCGTGTGGTCTGGTGTGGAAATGATGACGGCATCGAGCGTGGTTTCCTTCGCCAACATCTCGCGCCAGTCCGTGTAAAATCTCGCGTTCGGATACTTGTTCAACTGCTCGGCGCAGCGCGCGGAATCCACATCGCACAGCGCAACGATGTTTTCGGTGGCGCAATGATTGGTGTCGCTGCTGCCTTTACCCATCACACCGACGACGCCGATGTTGAGTTTTTCGTTGGGCGCGATGCGGCGCGGTTTATTCGCGGCGCAACCCGCAAACATGGCGGCACCCGCGAGAGTCGTGGCCTGGATGAATTGACGACGTGTAAAATAGTTAGGAATCATCCGCACTTGCTACGGAGTTAAATGAAAGCGCACAAGATTATTTTTAGATGACAATAGAGGTGGGGCGCAATTCCCGATGCACCGCCCCGGTTTTCTGCCGGAATGGGTTTCAGGTGGTGACGATCAAAACTTAATAACGAAGCCAGGAAGCCGGGAGTGGATGGACAACAATTCCTGTCTTCCTGCATTCCTTATCCAATCAGTTCCGCCTCACATGTCGCTCAGATAAATCGAGCGATTGCGCCAGAGATAAAGCATCCCCGACGTGGCGGTGAGCAGCACCGTGACCCACAGCATCACGAACGCGAACATCGGTAACCACGGCCCAAAGAAGTCTCGTAGCCACGGCCACCATTCCACGGACGCATCCATCACGAGCAACGCCGTGATCGCCGCCATCTGCGAAATCGTCTTGTGTTTCCCGTAACGCTCGGCGGCAAGAACGACGCTCTTGGACGCGGCGAGCAATCGCAATCCTGTGATCGCCAGTTCCCGCGCGACGATGATGACGACCATCCATGCTTCAACTTTTGGCAGGAAAGATTTTCCCGCCAACTCGAACACCGCAGGCGGCGGCGTCAGGACATGACGTTCCACCAATGCGATGAACGCTGAACACGTCATCACCTTGTCTGCCAGCGGATCCATGAGCGCGCCGAAGTTCGTGATGAGATTCCGCGAGCGAGCGATCTTTCCATCCAGATAATCCGAGATGGCGGCCAAGCTGAAGAACACTAGCGCGAGCGTGTCGTTCACTGGCGAGCGCGAGAACATGGCCCACAGAAAAGCCGCCGTGAGAAAGAAGCGTGAGACAGTGATCTTGTTCGGCAGGTTCATGCTAAAGACTGAAATTGCTTTGCCACAAAAAGGCACAAGAAGCACAAAACAAAACACCGATGCAAAAATACAGGCGCGACATTTTTGGAGAATGAATGGCTCCGTTGCGGGTCTCTTCACTCTCTTTGCGCCCTTTGTGCCCTTTGTGCCTTTTTGTGGCTGATTGAATTGCGGCTTTTAGTGTCATGCAGGCTTGGCAATGAGATCGTAATCTGTGTGCCCGATGATCTTCACACGGGCAAATTCGCTGATAGGTAGGTTGCCTCGGATGTAAATGCGACCATCAATGTCCGGCGCGTCGGCCTCGCCGCGAGCGACCAGAAAATCTCCGGTCTTGAGTCTTGAGTCTTGAGCTTCGGCTTCACGCATCAAGCCATGTTCCCACGAACTGACATTCGCGGCAGCGAGTTGCTTCGCACTGGCGCGGCCTTCGATCAAGACCTTGAGCGTGCGACCAACGAACGATTCGGAAACCTGTTTCGCGATCTTGTGTTGCGCAGCCATCGCGAGGTCGCGACGTTTCTGTTTCACTTTGTCGCTCACCTGACCGGCCATCGCTCCAGCGCGAGTGCCGTCTTCTTGCGAGTAGCTGAAAACGCCGAGCCGCTCAAACTTTGTCTCCTCGATGAACTCCAACAGATCATTGAACGCGCCTTCCGTTTCGCCGGGAAAGCCCACGATGAACGTCGTTCGCAACGCGATGCCCGGCACGCCAGCGCGGATACGTTTGATCAAATCCACGATGTATTGCTTCGATGTCTCGCGCCGCATCCGTTCGAGCATGTTCTCGTGGATGTGTTGCAGCGGGATGTCCACGTAGCGCGCCACCTTCGGACACTCGGCGATGGTCTGGATCAATTCATCTGTCCAATGCGCCGGGTGCGTGTAGAGCAGGCGAATCCAAAAATCTCCGGGCAACTCATTCAACTCGCGGATGAGTGTGCAGATGGTGGTGGAATTCGTCGGCAACGCTTTCGCAGCGGCGGAAAACTTTTCCGGCGACGAGATTGCGCGGCTGTGATTCGCGCGCAGGTCGAGTCCGTAGTAGGTCGAGTCCTGCGAGATGAGATTCAACTCCTTCACGCCGTCGGCCAGCAGCAACTTCGCCTCGGCAACGACGTCCTTTTGTGTGCGGCTGCGATGCGTCCCTCGCATCCGGGGGATGATGCAAAAGCTGCACGGATGATTGCAGCCCTCGGCGATCTTCACGTAGGCGAAATGTTTCGGAGTCAGACGAAATCGCGGCGTGGCGTAGTCCGGGATGTAGGTCGGGCGGGCGGTGACGTCTAAGATTGGCGATTGTTGATTGCCGATT
>JANNAO010000445.1:0-5583 GCA_031384405.1 Verrucomicrobiota bacterium
AAGTTCCTGTGACGAGACCGACGTAGCCCGTTCCGATGATCGTTAATTTCATGGTGCTCTGAAAACTCCCGACCTCTCCAGTCTGAGATTTACTTAGATTCCTTGATGAGAAAGCGTCCGTAGATCAAACCTGCAAGCGCACCGCCGATGAGCGGGCCGATCCAATAGACGATGTGATTGTTCCAATGACCGCTTGCGAGTGCAGGGCCGAAGGTGCGCGCGGGATTCATCGCCGCGCCACTGATCGGGCCGCCAGCGAGGATGTCCAACGTGACGGTGAGGCCGATTGCCAAGCCGCCAAGCTTCGGCGCGCGTGAATCCACGGCAGTTCCGAAGATCACGACGACGAGGAAGAATGTGAGGACGGCTTCCATGACGATGCCTTGGAACTGCGTCACGCCTGCACCGAGGTCAGGTGTGCCAGCGGCAACGATTCCCTTACTCATGACTCGCATGGTTTCATCCACGACGGGGTCTTTCGTGCAAACATTACCCATCATCGCGATGATCAAGAATCCTGCCGCAGTCGCCGCAACCAATTGCGTGATGATGTAAGCACCCGCGCGCAAGGCATCCATTTTTCCCGCCACGAACAGTGCTACGGAAACCGCCGGATTGAATTGCCCGCCAGAGATCGCCCCGAACGCCGATGCCATCACCGCGATGGTCAACCCATGCGCCAACGCGACGCCGAGCAAGCCGGGATCGTGATGGATGGCAAAGATGCCGACGAAACAGAGCGCGAACGTGCCGATGAATTCAGCCACGCATTGCTTGGCGAGAGATTGGTTCATGTTGGGAAATTACTTCGCGGCAGCAGGAGCGTTTGTGCCAACGACAGGTGTGGGCATAACGACCGGCGGAAGTTTGGCGCGAATCTCTTCTGCGCGTTGCGCGGCTTCATTGCCGAGTGAACTGCCTTGATCGCCACGAGCGACTTCCTCATAAACCGTCGCCGCCTGCTCCAATTTCCCCTGCGCGCTCATCACGCCCGCCAACGAGTAGCGCGCCTGCTTTGCCACCTGGGAATTGGGATAACGATCCACGACATCTTTGTAGGACTTGCCAGCTTCATCAAGTTTCCCTTGCGCCGCCAACGCTGCGCCGACGCCATACAATGCTTGCGGGGCCAATTCGCTGCCGGAATGTTCGCGACCAAATCGCTCGAACGTCGTCTGCGCTTCCGCAAACTTTCCGCCGCCATACAACGCGCCACCCGCGAGCAGTAACGCTTGTTCACCCGCCTGCGTTCCGCTGTTGGAGGTGGCGACCTTGAGCAAACCATCCGCAGATTCGGTCTGACTGGTGCGATTCAGGAGAGGCGCAAGCATCGCGCGTGATAATTCTTGGCCGGCTTTTTGTTCCTTGTCGCGTTTGGAGGCTTTGGAGGAAGCCACGATTACGGCGATCACGACAATGCCGACCACTCCGAACACAACCAGCTTCTTGTTTTTCTCAAGCCAAGTCATCAGGTTGAAGATGGCGGGTGATTCTTCGATATTTGTATCCATAAATGAGCGCGCAGTCTTTCGGTCAACGACGCAAAACGCAAGTTTGAAATCCAGCAAACTCGGCGCGAGTGACTATTTTCCAAAAACCTTGCGGGAAAAATCATTTACTTCGCTCGTCGCCAAAAATATAGTGTCCCCGGTAGCCGATGTGGCGGAATTGGCAGACGCGCTAGACTCAAAATCTGGTACTCTTACGAGTGTGTGGGTTCGACCCCCTCCGTCGGCACCAAACTTCAGCGTGAAAACAATCTTCTCAACACGCTTCGCATGATCTGGATCGCTCTCTTCTTTTCCCTGTTCGTCGTGATGGCCACCATCGTGATCGTCAGTTGGGCCGTCCGCCATCTGACAGCGGAGGTGGGTGAGGAAGACGCGTTTCTCGTGATGGATTGGGCGTGGTTCGCCAAAGGATTCACGCTGCCTGTGGCGTTGTGGTTTCTGATGAACATCGGGTTGTCCTTCCATCTGCAACCCTTCATGCCCGCGATTCAGTCCGCACAAAACGCCGGGATCAACTGGCTCAATCCCTTCATCCACACCATGAATGCCGGATTGCTCGTGATCTGTTCCTACTGGGGCGCGTTCACTCTTGCTTGGATGGTGCTGAAGATGCAGCGCAGTTTGCGCGAGGATTTGAAAATGGAGTTTCACAGTGTCTGCTTCACTGCACTCGCCATCATGATTCTGCCCGCTGCGTTTCTTCTCTACTTCGGCCGTTGGTGGATGTTGGGCTGGTCTCTGCTTTTGATCTGCGCGCCGATCTCTTATTACGCCGCACCCGTCATCCGCAAACCGGTGAAGTCGCCCGGTTACTCGCGAGCCGTCGCTCGAATGAAGTTCGGCAAATACGCGCAGGCGGAGGCGGAGATTTTGAAGCAACTCGAAACGGCGGAGAATGATTTTGAGGGTTGGATGATGCTTGCGGAACTTCACGCCACACGCTTCAAGGAACTTCGCGAGACCGAGCAGATCGTCCTCGATCTTTGCCTCCAACCCGACATCACGCCGTCGCAAATCTCCGTGGCTCTGCACAAACTCGCCGACTGGCAGATCAGCGTCGCGTCTGATACCGAAGCCGCTGCGCGCTCGTTGGACTTGATCTCCGACCGCTTGCCCGGCACGCACCTCGCCTACATGGCTGAGATGCGACGACGACAACTCCCTCAGACAAACGCCGAGTATCGCGAGCAACAGGAAGTCCGGCCTGTGCCGTTGCCTGTGATAACCGGCGATGCGCTGGAGAAAATTGTCGCTGACAAAAAGGATGCGGACACGCAAAGCACCGTCGCTCTCGTCAATCAACTCAGCGCAGCGCTCACGCGAAATCCTCAGAGCGTTTCTGACCGCGAGAAACTCGCCCGGCTGCTGGCCGAGCCGTTGGGCAAGGCGGAGTTGGCGATTGAACAGATTGAACTACTGCTCGGCATGGGCGGTCAACCGGACGTGAAGCGTGTCGAGTGGCTGACGTTGATCGCGGGCTGGCAGTTGCAACTGCTCAATGACGAAACCGCCTCGATGGAGACGCTCACGAAGATCATCGCGGATTTTCCGAACACACCGCAGGCGTTCGCGTCGCAACGGCGACTCAACCTGATCAGGGCGGACATCGCCGCGAAGAAGGTTTGAACCGCTCAGTTCGCTCTGTTGGCTTTCGCCTTCGCCTCTGGAATCCAACCCTCCAATTGTTTCACGCGCACGTCATCCAGCGGATGCGTGCGGAGAAATCCCGGCGTATCGCTGCCGTGTTGCTTGTTGAATTCACCGAAACGCTTCCAGAATTCCACTGCGGCTTCCGGCGGATAACCCGCCCGCGTCATGTAGATCAATCCGATGTGATCCGCCTCCGATTCCTGCGCGCGACTATGCGGGAGTTCCGCGCCGACTTTTGTGCCGACGCCGTAAGCGAGTTGCGCCACCGCCTGCCAGCGCGGGTCGGTGTTCGCCAAACCCGCGCCCAGCAAACTGCCGCCGGTCTGGATGACCATCGCTTGACTCATCCGTTCGCCGCCGTGACGCGCCACGGCATGAGCGACTTCGTGTCCAATGACTGTCGCGAGACCGGCCTCATCTTTCGTGATGGGAAGAATGCCGGTATAGACGCCCACCTTTCCGCCGGGCAGACAAAACGCATTCGCATCTTTGCTCTCGAACACCACGAATTCCCACTTTGCATCCGGCATATCCTTTCCCGCCACCGCAGCGATGCGTTGACCGACGCGCTGCACCATGGCGTTCAACTTTGCGTCCTTGCTGATGGGCACTTGCTTCTTTGTTTCCTCGAAACTCGTCAGCCCCAGTTGCATCTCCTGCCCCGGCGACATCAGATTCAACTGCGACCTGCCCGTGACGGGAACAGTGCTGCAACCGGTGAACAAAAACGTGAAGCTGACTGAAACAGCGACTGCGATCAAAAGTTTATGTGAAATGGTTCGGATGAATTGTCTCATGCACACAGGCAATCAATCTTCAAACAACAGGGCAAGGTGAAACGTCATTGTGACTAATTGGGGGACGAGGCGGGTGCGTGAACGGAACACTATTCATCAGCATCAGTCTAAAACATCGTTTTCAATCCGGCGGCGCGAAAGTGTTTGTCGTTGGTGAAGGCGGTGGTGATTCCGAGGCGACGTATCACTACGAAGGAGACGTGATCCACAATCCCGGCGGCATCAGCTTCGCCTTTATCATAGGACAACCACGCCTGCTGCCAATCGTCAGATGATGGAGTGATAAGGCGGTTTCCCTGTTCGAGTTGTTGGCGCAACCGATTCACGGCAGAACGATAGGGACGACGGGCAGCGGCATTGCCACATTCCAAAAGAACAGCAGTCGTGGTGATCATTCGGAGCGGGATGTCAGCAATTCAACAAAGCGAGCGTGAGCGGCTTCGTGCCATTGATCGCTTTTATCCCAGACCGCCACCAGCCCGACGGTGTCCATGAAGACGGTCATGGCTGATGTTCATTATGACGCTCGGCCACATCGCGTTCACCAGACTCAAAACGCTCCGAGAGGATCGCGTAGATAGCCTCCATGCTGCCGGGCTTCGGCTCAATCTGTCCGATGATCTTCGGCTCAAACTCAACCTCCGTTTGCTCTGCCAACTCAACAGCTTCAAGCGGACGAAACACGCCGTGTTCATAGACTGCATGGACTGTTTTCATAGTTTCTGTTTATCACGTCGCCTAGCTGATTGCCAGTGGTTAAATGTCACCGGGTGCGATTCAAAGTGATGGTCAGCATTTGTGGTGGGAGTTCTCGCGCTGCGAGAACTCCGCCCGCGTAGAGCGGGCGGAATCGGGCGACATGGGATTGCGCCGCTGTACGCGGCACTACGCCTCGCAGCGCGAGGCGTTCCACCACCTGACCGTCACTTTGAATCGCACCCAATGTCACCCGTATGTTTGCAGATTCCACTCGTCCACGCAGTCTTTGGGAATCTCTCCGAGAAAGCGCGAGGGCTGCTGCATGGTCGCGCCGGTGTTGCCGTAGCCTGCGCGGATGAGCGGGTAGCACAGATAAAGTTCGTTCTTCGCGCGTGTGATCGTGACATAAAACAAACGGCGCTCTTCCTCCAAACCCTCGCCCGATTCCATCGAGCGCGCGGAGGGAAACAAGCCGTCGCAGAGCATGATCGAGAACACGACATCGAACTCCAGCCCCTTCGCCTGATGGATCGTGGAGAGCTTGATCTTCTCGTCGTCGCGATTTTTGGTTTGTTGTTCGTCCTCGGCTTCGACGTTGGTGAGCAACGCCATTTGCGTGAGGAATTCATCCACGCTCTCGAACTGTTGCGCGAAGATGGCGAGTTGCTTTAAGTCGTCCAAGCGCGAGCGGTAGTTGGCGAAGTTCGCCTTCAAGTGATCGTCGTAACCAGCTTCGATCACGAGCGGAATCATCTTCGCCGCGCTCGTTCGGATGTCCGGTGCTTCCAGTTGCGAAATGGTTGTGGAGAATTGCGCCCACGCGAGCGTGGCTTTCTTCGGAAGGGCTTTCACACAACCTTGCAGCGCGACAGCGATGTAGCAGCCGACGTAAGGAGGCTCTATCTTTTTTTCGGCTTCAGAATGAG
>JANNAO010000472.1:0-1517 GCA_031384405.1 Verrucomicrobiota bacterium
CCAGAGAAGGCGTTCGAGCCGGTGAAGGTGGTTGAAAAGAACCGCTCGCTCGTCGAACGCATCACCGATGTCGCCGCGAACCTCGTCAAAAAAGTTCAACGCCTCATCCGCCCGGAGAAGAAGGTTCACAAGGAAGTCATCATCAATGCCGAGACGCTCGAAACGCGCGTCGCGGTCAGCGAAGACGGCAAGTTGGAAGAGTTCAACATCGAACGCACCACGGAAGAACGTCTCGTCGGCAGCATCTTCAAAGGCAAAGTGCGCAACCTCGAAGACGGATTGAAGGCTGCGTTCGTGGACATCGGTTTCGAGAAGAACGCCTTCCTCCACTACTGGGACATCGTGCCGAATCAGTTCGACAGCGGCGTGGAGATCGTGGATCGCCCCACCAAACGCCGTGATCGTCCGAAGATCACGCAGAAGGACATCCCGCGCCTTTACTCGCCCGGCTCGGAGATCATCATTCAAGTCACCAAAGGACCCATCGGCACGAAAGGTCCGCGCGTCACGACAAATCTCGTGTTGCCCGGTCGCTATCTCGTGTTGCTCCCGAACTCCGATCAGTCCGGTATCTCCCGCAAGATCGAGAGCCAGGCCGAACGCACGCGCTTGAAGAAAATTCTGCGCGAACTTGCCATCCCGGAAAACATGGGCGTCATCATGCGCACCGCAGGCGAAGGTCAACAGAAGCGTTACTTCGTGCGCGACCTCGCGTTGCTGCTCGAAGAGTGGCATGGCATTCAGGACAAGATCAAAACTCAGGGCATGGCCACTTGCGTGTTCCAAGAGCCTGACTTGATCGAGCGCACCGTGCGCGACTTCCTCACCGAAGACGTCGAACGCATCGTGGTGGACAGCCCGAAAGCTGCCGACCGCATGAAGGCGATGATCCAGAAGATTTCCCATCGCGCCGCACGCAAGGTCATCCTTTACACCGAAGCGCAACCCGTGTTCGACCGCTTCAACATCTCCAAGCAATTGGAGAACGCGTTCTCCCGTCAGGTGCATCTCAAGGGCGGCGGCTACATCGTCATTGATGAAACCGAAGCGCTCGTGGCCATTGACGTGAACACCGGTCGGCACAAAGGCGGCAAAGATCAGGAAGCCTCCATCCTCAAAGTGAACCTTGAATCCGCCGACGAAATCTGCCGTCAACTCCGCCTCCGCAACATGGGCGGCCTCATCGTGCTCGACTTCATTGACATGAAATCCGGTCGCGACCGACAGAATGTTTATCAGCGGATGAAGGACGGATTGCGCCGCGACAAAGCCAAGACGCACATCCTGCCCATCTCGCAACTCGGCCTCATGGAAATGACCCGTCAACGCCACAGCGAAAGCGTGCGCTCGGCGGTCTATGATGATTGTCCGTATTGCAAAGGTCGCGCGAAAGTGAAGAGCGTGGAAACGATGAGCGTGGAGATTCAACGCAAGTTGCAGGAAATCCTGAAGAAGCGCACGCGCGACGAATCAGACTTCCAACTCCGCATCGTGGTGCATCCGACCGTGCTGGAACG
>JANNAO010000524.1:0-6047 GCA_031384405.1 Verrucomicrobiota bacterium
ACGGAGTTGGTTTGCTTTCGACTGAACGAGCCGCTGGCGTTGAACCGCGTGAAGGAACTGGGAGCAAACGCCGACGTGGTGAAGGAATTGCCGCTGGGAAGCTACGTGAGTTACAACCGCCTGAATTCCGGCACGCTGTCCGGCAAGGTGTTTTAGAGTTCCAACACAAGGCGCAAGCCGCGCTCTACGGATTCCAAATCGTTTGCTGAAAGTTTTCCAGTGGTTTCCTTGAACCGCCCCTTGTCCACGGCTCGCACTTGGTCTATGACAGCCACAGAATCACGCCCCGCGCTTTTTACAGCGATCACAATCGGCGGTGCGGAGTCGGGTGAACTGCTCAACGGCACCACCACGGGCGTCTTGCGCCCCCGATTCACCCAGTCCGCTGACACAACGACACACGGGCGGATTTTTTTAATCTCCGCGCCTTGCGTCGGGTCTAGGTTGACCCACCAGATTTCACCACGTTTCGGATTCATTGAGTTTTTCCCAGTCGGTCATGTCCAGATTCAGCCCGTTTGCCTTGTTGCACGCCGCCGCCAAATCGGTTTCCAGTGAGGCAAGCCGGGATTGGATAAGTTCGGCCACCACTTTTGAGCGGGTGCCTTTCGGAACGACGGCGGTGAACCGTTCCCCGATCTCGTCTGCGATGTCAAAAGTCATCTTCACCGCAAACCCATACCCCATAAATAGCGCGCTTGCAACCGCTTTCCCGCACGCTTTCAACCCACTTCCGCCGCACAGTCTTTTTCACCCTTCAAGCCGGGGAGAGTTCCAAAACCCCGGTTTTGAGCCGAACTTCGCACAAAACGCCGCTCTACGTTGACCGTAGAGCGGCGTTTATTGTTACCGAGCGTCAGGACAGCGGTCAGTTTAATCGAATTCCATTTGTGTGACTGGTCCTGTATCAGTCCTCCATGCGTCACGCTCCCTCTGCATCCGCTTCCGGCACGCCACGCCCGCCGTGACCGCACGTCCCGTCACAAACTGACCGCAGCCACATTCACAGACGCGATGCGGTGTGACGGCGCGGTCGCGGGCAACGATGGCTTGCGCCAGAGCGAACGCCAGCGGGTAAGGAACGCCGTTGCCAACGGCGCGATATTTTTCCATGACCGTAAAGCCGGGCAGATCGTAGCCCGCTGGCAAGCCTTGCAGCTCGCAGAACTTCGCCCACGGCCGCCGTCCGGCTCTCTTGCCTTCGCTCGCAAGGCACGTCGGCTGTGACTGTGACGCGGCCGCGTCACGTTTGATAACCAACTCCCGGCCTTCGCGAAAACCAAAATGGAACTTTCGCAAACGATGTTGCTCGCTCCCGCAGTGTGACGCATCGAGGGTGAACAGTTGAACCCAATACCCTTCCGACACTAGCTCAGTCACAACGGGAGAGCCTGAGACGTTCTCCATGAGAAACCAGTCGGGTTGCGCCTCGTTCACGATGCGGAGATATTCGAGAATCATTTCCAAGTCAGCGGCACTGTGACCATCCCTGGAGCGGTCACGGTTCGCCATACTGAACCTCTGACACGGCGGCCCCCCGATGATTCCCGTGAAGTGACAGGCCGGCACGTGGAATTTCCTGACGTCGCCGCCAAAAATCAGATCAGGACCGCGCACGACGCAAAACCCCGAATCCTCAAACCCACGATCAAACAGACCCACACCGGGAAAGAGTGAGAGCACCATTTTTTTAGATGATGCTCTCAAGCTCTCTGTTGCCGGAAACGTCACAGTTTTACGCCTTCGTCTCCTTCAACTTCAACTTCGCAAACCGATACTTGGTTCAACTCCAAACACGCCCGACACACGCAGGCATTGACCACTGGCGCGCAATTTACGACTTGAAGAAATTGAGATTGTTTCCCGCACCCATCGCAGATTCCATCTTCGATGATTTGAGTTTCGTTATTCACGCCTTGCTCTGCTCGTAAGCCTTCTGTTCCTGCGTCACAATCCAACTGAACGCCATGCTCATCAGGGACGCGATCACCGGAATGTCCGCGCGCCCGTAGCTGTCGCTGTATTTCCACGTCCCGTCTTTGCCGTCCGTGGTGTCCTTCTCGTCGAGGTAGGCACGTTGCGGCGTGGCGTTGTAGAACGTCTCATCGTTGTGCCGTCTCGCCCACACGCTCACGCTCAATGCGCCGCTGCGGAATTGCTTTGCTGGTTTGTTTTTTTCTTCGCTCATGGTTCAGTCCTTTTTTAACGGCGGTTTGATTGTCCAAGTGGTGTAGCCGTCATCTACCTCTTTGGAAATTCGCTCCGGGTGGAGCTTGAAAAGTTTGCCGAGCAACGATCCAAATTGGTTCGCGTAGCGGAGCATCTTGTCAGCTTCAAAGCCCACGTCCGATTTGCGGAGTTCCTGCTCAAGTTTCATCGCCCTGCCGACGCGCTCTATTCTGGCGTCTGAGCCGGTGAAGAAACCTTCGTCAATGATGTTGAGCAACCGGACTTCGGCGGTGAACGCCTCAAGCTCTTTTCGCAATTCCGGGTGATGATACGCCACGATGCCAAACCGATTATCTCGTTTGCCCTTCGGAACGGTCTTGAAGTTCGCGAGCAACCACGCCCGGATGCGTGGCACTTCGTCCAGAATCGTTTTCCAGATTGCTTGCCTGTCCTGTTCACCGTTCACGACGAAAGGCTCTAGCACCGTCTTGGCCGTGACGCAGTTAAACAACATCAGCTTGTCGTCCACGCTTCCGTTCAGTGGCGGCAACACCATGAGCAGCTCTGGGTCATTGTTCAGTGAGATCGTGCCACGCCGCCAGATCGGGAGAGTGATGGCTTCCTTTCCCTTCGCGTGAATTGAGAAATCGCGATTGTTGAAACACTCTTTGATCGAGTTCCCAAACTGAATCCGCGTCCGCGTATCCGTGGACGTTTTCGGCTCTTCAATCGGCCAATGCTCCGCGCCAGCGAGATCACGATTGAACGTCGTCTCTTCCATCATGTAACGCATAGGTGAAGCCGAACGTCCGCCCAAAACTTCCGTGATGATGTTTTGCAAAAGCGATTTGCCGCACTGAACCGGCCCCGCGAGAACCACAACCTGCCCCGGCCTGAAATCTCCCTTCCTGAGCGAACGCAGCGCGATGGCGAGCCAATGGAAAAAGTAATCCGCCTGTTCGCCGGGCAATAACTCGGTGACGAATTCCATGAAGAAATCCGGCGCGTCGAACTTCTTCGGGAGATCGTCAAACACGCCACGCGGTTCGTCCGTTACGAGGTATTGCCGCCCGCTTCCATCCTTGAACAAACCGATGCGGTGCCCCGCCAGACCGCCCGCGTAATCAATCTGACGATGCTCCCGCGAATTCGCCACAATCCAGTCCAGAGGCGAGAGGTTTTCCACCGGATTGCCCTTGTGAGTGATGTTGAACTTCTTGGTGATCTGCATGAAAAGCTCGGACTTTTTTAGAGTGATGTAACGCCCGTTGAGTTGGTACCAGTAGGCACCGTCGCGAACGTCGTAGAAGACTTCGATGTGAGTGGGCGGTTTGGTGGAGGGTTTTGGTTCTGACATTTTGGGGAAAGGTTGAACAACAGTTGGAGCGGAGCTTTGTGGTGTCGCTTCGGGACTTTGGCGAATTCCATCCGACGTTTCAGGTCTTTGCGTTTCAATTCCCGCGCTTCGATCTCGTGGAGATACCAGAGCGGGCGAGATTTGTTTTTGCGATAGCGTCCCGGAGGCAGGATGCCGTCTGCGTGGTCACGATCAATGGTGCGGAGCGTGCAACCGTAGCGTTGCGCCAAGTCCGCCCGGTAAAGAATCACGCACTCAGGCTTTGCCGTTGGTGTTGGCATCGTCTTGAGTGTCGAGTGTCAACTGGCGTTCGTCTCGCGCTGGCGTGTGAACCGCCTTGTACAGCAAATCGCGAGCTTCGGAGAGGCAACGGTAACGACTGAGTTGCCCGGTGCGCTGGCAGTGCAGCATAGAAACGGAAGTCTCCGTTGCGAGTTTGCGGAGATCACAAGTGAACGCGGCTTCGTCGGCACTCATGCTGTCCTCCTTCCGTGACATCGAGCGAGGTAAAGCCGGATGTTGTGGTGAATGATTTCCCGCTTGAAGTTCGGGAGCATTGGCAGCGTGTAGAGAATCACGCCGCAGTTAAACCGCCAGAGCCAACACCAGATGTGCCCCGGCTCAGAGCAACCGCGAAGGAAGCCCCAGCGGGGCCCCAGTTCGTTCTGACGATCAAACCAAAACCAGAGCTTCATCAGTTGTTCCTCCATTTGTCGCGAAGGTTTTGAAGATACTGTTCGTGCTTGCGCCACGAATCCCAACCCCACCACACAAGCCCGCCCACAGTCAACGCAGACGGCACCACAACCAACAACACGAGCAACCAAGATTCAGCGGGAGTCATAGCGTTCCCCTCCGACATGGTTTAAGGCCGATGGTAGCCTTAGACATATCATCACTTGGATTTGTCCAATGCCTTCCCGTCTCCAGATTAACAGCGACAAAGCCACAATAAACACCCACTCCGTCACCACGACGTAAGGGAATTAAAACGTAGCGGTGAATCCTGATTCCTTGTTCGGAGAGTTGACATTTAACTTTGAACAGATCGCCGGGTTTCATTTGACCTCCTTAACCAGAGTCGGCTCGCTGATGTGAATTGCCGCTTCCGGCCAAACCACGCGCAACGCCGCTTCCATGCGTTCGCGTGCTTGCTCTGGTGACGTTGCTGGGCTTTTGATCGTGCGCCGAACTTCAACCTCGCCAGAGACAATTAACATCCGCGCTTCGTAATACGGTTCGATTTCAATAGGGTCGCTCATTTTGAACCTCCGTAATGTTTGCCGAGCGCAACAACAGATTCGTAAAGGCAACCCGTCTTTATTTTGGCGGCGGCGTTGTCCTTTGCGCGTCCATCGTTAAACATCGCTTGGTAGCCCTCCACGTTATCTAACTGAAACCGGACGTTGTGAATAAACTCAGCAGTCGTCTGTGGGTCTTTGATGTAGCCCTGTTCTGGTATCATCGTGAGCCTTTCTTTGTTTGAGTTGACCGACGGGAAAGAGCCTTGCGTTTCTCGCGCTTCAATTCACCCATGCTGGGGAGCTTCACACGAGCAAGAGCGGCAACGGCTGTATCAGCGGGCGGGAATATCGGAGCCAGCGCAGATTCAAAGCCCCGCGCCGCCAAGATCGCGGCAACAGCGGTGTGTGGGAATTGTTGGGGGCATTGACGCATCCCCAGCGGTTCAATCTTCAGTAGTTTCCTGTCCCGATTAAACGAGGAGAGCGAGTAATCGCCCCTCACAGATGCAACAGATTTGATGATTTGCTCAATAGTCATGGTTTTATTGGTTTCTTCGTCGGGTCAAACCCGTCCGTGTTTGTTCGTTCCTGTTTGTGACAGATGTGCCAAATATAGTCAACACCTTTCATGTCTAATCATTCCAGATTGTGACTTAATAGCCAAAATGAGATCGGCCATGAGTGCTGCGACTGCTAAAAAACCAGATCAAATTCGCATCCGAATGGATGACGAAGACATTGACCTGCTCGATGAGTTGGCGGGCAAGGCTCAGTCGCGAACGGACATTTCATCGGTGCTACTGCACGCCGCCGTTGAAGCAATACGAAACAACAAAGGGAAGGTTCACAACTGGCCGCCCAAGTTCACCGTGGAGCAATGATGAAGAAGACAACTAAATCATTCGGCACCATCAAACAGATCGTTCCAAGAAATGCAGACAAGTGGTTTGCTGAGTGCTTAACCGGAGACGGTGACACTGAGTTCTTTAGACCGCTAGTTGCTTGGGTAAAAACCGACCAAGATAAGATTCACGGACTGATGATAGGTAGAGAAGGAACGCCCGAAATTGCGGAAAAGTTTATCGCGTTCGTAAGTTACGTTCACGAAAAAGAGCTTCCAAACGGCGCGATATTCTCAATTCCAAAATCAGCGGCATAGCGAACGTTAAATCCCGCTTTCAAGTCCTGTCGTGGGCACCATCTTAGACTCTCCCTTGATTCAAGGGTTTTCCTCGAAAACAAAAGTGATTCCGGCGTTTCTCGAGTCTCGCTGTTTC
>JANNAO010000536.1:0-1961 GCA_031384405.1 Verrucomicrobiota bacterium
TTTGCAATTGCACCCGCTCGGAGGACAGGCGAGACGCGCTGTCCCACTACGTCGTCGCCTACAAGATTAGAATTCAATTCGACGACAAGTCATCCGGCGACTGCGAGAGGATACGATTCTGCCAGCCACCTTTGCTGCGAAGCACCGTCTGCCAGAGTTTTTCCGGCGGCGTGTTGAAGATCAATTCCACCGAAGCGGGATGCGTGAGCCAGGATTTGCGTTTCATCTCATTCTCCAACTGCCCCGCACTCCAGCCCGCGTAACCAGCAAAGAGCTTCACCATCTTCGCTTCTGAAAATATTTCACCGATCTCCATCAGCATATCAAGCGAATGGCCAAGGCTGAGATTCGGCAGCACCGTGGCGTCAGGAATGAAACTGTCCGCGTGAAGAAAACTCAACGAAGTCGGCTGCACCGGCCCGCCGACGAACAGCGGCTGCTCTTTGATCGTATCCGGCAAATCCGCCACGATCATCTCGCCTGCTTTGTTGCCAGTGGTGCGATTGAGGATGAGTCCGAACGCGCCCTCGGCATCGTGCTGGCAGATGAGAAGGACGGTGTGTTGAAAGAACGACCCTTGCAGTTCACCGCTATCCAACAGCAACTGACCTTTGAGAAATTTTGATTTTACAGACATGGCTCTCTGGCGAAAAACATGCACCACGCTTGTCGCTGTGACAAACTTGATTACGTCTTCTGCCGCGTGAACGCTTCGGGATGACGCGCGCGACTGATCGCGGTGTCGTAACTGATGAGACACTTGCAGTAGAGATCGTGCAGGCAATTATCCATGAGCACCATTCCCTCCTTGCGCCCGGTCTGGAGAATGTTTTCGAGATGATGGATTTGATTTTCGCGGATCAAATTCCGCACCGCGCCCGTAGCCATGAGTAATTCGTAAGCCAACACGCGGCGCGTGCGATCCGCCGCCGGGAGCAGTTCTTGCGAGATGATTCCCTGCAACGCGTTCGAGAGTTGCAGCACGATCTGCCGCTGCGCGCTGCCTTCAAACACGCCAACGATCCGTTCCAACGCGTGAGCCACGTTCGGTGAGTGCATCGTGGCAAGAACGAGATGTCCCGTTTCGGCAGCGGTGAGCGCGGTGGAAATCGCCTCGAAGTCCCGCATCTCGCCGACGACCAACACATCCGGGTCTTGACGCAAGACGTGAACGAGCGCGCGATTGAACGAACGCACATCCGTCAGCACTTCCTGTTGCACGACGATGGCGCGCTTGTTCGCGTGGACGAACTCAATCGGGTCTTCGATGGTGACAATCTTGCAACGCCGCTCGCTGTTGATGAGGTCAACGAGGTAATTGAGCGTGGTCGTCTTGCCAGCGCCCGTCGGACCGGTGATGAGAACGAGGCCGTTGGGCTTTCGCGCAAGCTCCTCCAACTTCTCAGGCAAACCCAACTCCTCGCGCGACGCGATCCGCTCTCCGCAAAACCGAAAGCTCATCTCAGGATGACCGTTGCGTTTGTAAAAAGTGGCACGCACGCGGCCTGCCGTCTCATGCAGCAGGGAGATGCACAACTCCCATTCCTGCTCGAACTTTTTCTGCTGCTGCTCGTTCAACAAGCTGTTGACCATCGTGGTCAATTGTTCCTGAGTGACCACATCTTCGTCGGCGATGATGATCTCGCCATTCACACGAAACGCGGGCGGCACGCCGACCACCAGATGCAAGTCCGACGCATCAAAGTCGCTGGCAGCGGAGAGAAAACGATCAAGTGTTTCTGCGCTCATACCTTTTGTTTTACCAACAATCCGCGGAAACCAACCAACCCCTCACCCGATCCCGCGACGGCGGGACCACCCTCTCCCCATCCGATGGGGAGAGAATTCCCCCAAACAATGTTTCGCGCATTGACCCCCTGAACCCGGATGCGACTTGCGTAGTGGGACAGGCGTCTCGCCTGTCCAGCGGCGCGTGGCAAGCGGACGCTCAACCTGACAGG
>JANNAO010000543.1:0-2363 GCA_031384405.1 Verrucomicrobiota bacterium
GTGGACAACATGAGCAAGGGAACGAACACAAACCGGATCGTGGTGTTTCGGAAAAAGTAGCGAACGAAAACTCGGAGATGTGAGATCAACCCGCTTAGCGGATTGCATCCCTATCAATCATTCTTCGCAGGCTTGCCCGGCTTGAAGCTGGTGCGTTCCATCACCCAATTGAGATCGGCGGTGTCTCTGGGATCAATGGTTATCGGCCATGACTTGACCACATCTGGACGGGCTGGATGCTTCGTGCTGGCACTGGCCCAGCGATGCAATTGCGCGTGACCGTCTGCAAAAGCAAAGGCTGCTGCACCACCGTGGTAGGATGCCGGGAGATCAACCCACTGGTTCTTGTAATAGACGTTCAAAAAATAACCGTCATTGATACTGTCCGGGTGTTCCTCCACAAAAACAAAAATATCCGAGGGACGCGGGATGTCGGTGATACGGAAGAATTGCACGTAGTTGGGATTGTTGTCGTTCTTGCCATCAGCAGTGAGTTCGCCTGCGTCCCCGATCATGGCATTCATGGAATACGTGCGCACGCGCTCCGACCAACCCTCCTTGCGTTGCACGTCGCTCACCACGCGGTCAGCCGGGCAACGATAAATGCTCGGATTCTTGCTGACATAAGAACCCAGTCCGGCTTCGATCAAGGTCGCGGTATTTGTGTTATCCGTGTCCAACTCCCAAGTCAGGTTGTTGTTGACCCAATTGGCGTTGGTTTTCATGGCTGGGCTTTTGCCGCCCACTTTACCGCCGAGATTATAGGCGAGCCGCCCGTTGTGATCGTCCGAGTAGAGAAACCAACCGAAGGCAAGTTGACGCACGTTGCTGACACATTGGATGCCTTGCGCTTTTTCCTTGGCGCGGTTCAACGCGGGAAGCAGCAAGGCCGCAAGCACGGCAACCAGGGCGATGACCACCAACAACTCAACCAAAGTGAAAGCACGTCTCGCAACGAACCCACCCGGCGCACTGTTTTGATTTATTCCGCGAAACGACATGACGGCAATCTGTCTCACTGAGCTTGGATTAAGTTTTACCACGCGACCTAGCCATGTCAAACAGCGGTTTTCACGACATTGTGCATCGGGCGTTTTGAATTGTGCATTGCCGCCCTTCGTCTCTAAAGTGCCGGACACAAATCCACCATGATGAAAACAACCTCTCTCCTCACCGCCACCGTCGGAATCTTCCTGGCCTGCGTCAATCAATCCGCTCGCGCGTGGGATTACGAAGGTCATCGCACCGTCAATCAACTCGCTCTCGCCGCGCTCCCAACAAATTTCCCCGCATTCGCCCTGACGCCTGAAGCGCGCGAACGCATCGCCTTCCTGTCCGGTGAAGCCGACCGCTGGCGCAATTACACCAATGACCTCTCGCTCTCCCATTGCAGCGGCCCGGATCATTATCTCGACTGCGAGGAAGTTGAAGATTACGGAATGACAACCGCCACTCTGCCGCCGTTCCGTTACGACATGACTGCGACTCTCGCTCTCGCACGAGTCAAACACCCGGAACACTTCGCGCCCATTGATTCCGCCAAGAACGCCGACCACACGCGCGAACTCGTCGGCTTCGCGCCGTGGGTCATCGCGGAAAATTGCGGCAAACTGCGCTCAGGATTTTCATATCTGAAAGCGTTCCAAAATTACGGCGGCACGCCCGAAGAAATCGCCAACGCGCAGGCCAACATCATCTACATCATGGGCGTGATGGGACATTTCGTGGGCGACATGGCGCAGCCGCTCCACGCGACCCGACATCATCACGGCTGGGTTGGGCCAAATCCAAACAGCTACTCCACGAACAAATCATTTCATTCGTGGATTGACGGCGGCTTCTACCGCAAGGATGGCGGGATCAAACTGGATTCACTCACGCCACGCATCCGCACGGCGAAGATCGTCAGCGATCCGTTGAAGCCGAATGACACATTCCGCCAGACGATGACCTACATCGAGGGCACGCAGAAACTTGTCGAGCCACTCTACAAGCTGGAGAAGGAACGCAAGCTCTCGCCCGACAACGGCCAGTCCGCCGAAGGCCGCGCGTTCCTCGACACGCAACTCATTCGCGGCGGCCAGATGCTCGGCGATCTCTGGTTCACCTGCTGGCAGCAGGCGACCGAAGACCGCTTCCTCATCAACGAACTCAAGAGGCGTCAGGCTGCAAAGTCGGAGAAGAAATAAATTGGCGCGCCGGTCACGGTGGATGTTGTGAGGCCGTGACCGACGCGCACACCTCCGTTAATTTGTTTCCGTAGTGGGACAGTGCCTCCGGCCTGTCTTTCCCCCGCCGACCCGTTTCGTGTTCGTCTCCATTTGCACACGTAACAAGGACAGGCGGGACGCGCTGTCCCACTA
>JANNAO010000589.1:0-9011 GCA_031384405.1 Verrucomicrobiota bacterium
CTGAACAAGCGCTTCTTCAAACTCGTGAGCTGGTATGACAACGAGTGGGGTTACAGCAACCGCGTGGGTGACTTGATCAAGCTCATGCTCACGAAGGGCCTGTAAGCCAGCGGACAGAATTCACGAACGGCGATCCGGCAACGGGTCGCCGTTTGTTTTGTTTTGCGCACCAATCTTCTGGCCGGACAAACTCGCCTCCCTCTCCGTGGGGAGAGGGCCGGGGTGAGGGAAGTCGTGCACCATTCTTCCACGCGAGGGATTCACCTCCGCCTCGTCTCGTGATGGCTGACAAAGTTGGATGGAAGTTTGTGATGGACGACACGGTCACCAAGCATTTGAATTGCACGACCGTGAAAAACCAACACGCTGGCTCCGAGCGAGAGCACATTGACCTGCTGCGAGGAGGCTCGGTGGTGTCGAGCCTTGCTGGAGCATTTGGCAACGCGCTTCGCGAAACGCGATTGACAGCGATGCTTGGTTATTTAGTCGCTTCGGAGCCGGAAAGTTTCTGCAAGGCCTTCGGATTTCGTGGCAGGCCGCGTTCCGTGAGTTTGGAAACACGCCACGCGGAAGACCGGTCCGACATTAGGGTTGAAACCACTGCTGGCTTCGGTGTCATCGAAGCCAAAGTCAACGCGGTAGATCCATTTCAGCAATCGCTGAAGTACCCCGCCAAGTGGCGTGTTCTTTTGACGGAACACTCTCCATCGAACAAACAAAAACAACTACACAACGTGAAGTATTTTCGTTGGCGGAATCTGGAGGGACTGCTGCGGAAGTTGGCTCGTTCTGCAAAGAACCACGTCCGGTTTGTGAGCCGTGACTTGCTTAGTTATTTGGAGGAACACTCTATGATGAAAACTAAAAAATAGACGAAATCTACGCGCGGGAAATCAACAACGAGGAATCTTTGGCGGCGTTCTTGAAGGCACGAATGTACCGTTGTTGGTACAAAAAGGGCAGCCGACTGGCTGAGGCGTCTTACTTTGCCCCGCACTTTGGTCAACAAATCGCAAGTAACCATCCCGGCGTGCAAGTTGGCATCAGCTATATTGCCCGTATTGAGCGGGTGGAAGTCGTTGAGACATGGAAAGACTTTTTGCAGACAGTGGAAGAGGTCCAGGGCAAACAGTGGCTGAAAAGCCACTTGCCACTCCTGCGTCCTTGGCGTGGTCGGGGTCATGGCTGGACCAGCAAGACCCCACGAAGCATACTTTTCCTCTCGACGGCTAGGCTGGTATTTAACCCACCTATTCTTAAAGAAAAACTTGTAAAGGGTACAGGCTTTCTCAACCAGCAGTTTTACTCTTTCGATAGATTGTTTGAAGCATGGGGCTGCTGATTACCAAGTTGTGCAGGCAACTACTTGATTTTTGAAACCTCCACCGTCAGCCCGGCCAGACCGCTTTCGAGCATTTGTCTCAGTTTGTCGAGCACCACGTTGGCCGAGACGATATTCTCCGCCCGCACTTGGAACAACGCCAAAACACCAGATTGCCCAATGCGCCGCTTGATGGATAATTGCTGCAATGAGCGCGCGAGAAGTCATTGACCAGATCAAGCACCTGTCCCCAACCGAACGGGTGCAAGTCGTGTATTACGTCGTGGAAAACGCCGCCCCAGTTTCCGCAGGCAAAGCCGCCGATGACTGCCGCCGATGGCTTGCCCGTCATCCGTGCGGATGCTGGAGTCATCACTTCCCGCCTCGTGCGCGAATTGGAAAGCCTGACCCCGTGAGGGAGGTCGTGAATCAAAACTTCGCTCCTGATTGCGGGCAGAACTCCTACCTTGCTCCTCCTACATTTTTGTGGATAGTTAAAGCCATGAGCGCGCAAGAAATGATCGCAGAGTTCAAAGCCTTGCCTCCGGCGGAACGGGCGCAAGTCACCAAGTTCGTCGTTGAACACGATGACTCTTGGATTCCTGACGAATTCAAGGAGGCGATGAAAGACGCCGAAGCCGGGCGTTTCGTGGACATGGAAACCGCGCTGCATGAAACCCCGCCGCCCCGGCTGCGATGAAATACCGCTACCGGGCGGTGGAACGATTTTGGACGAGCTTCTACCGCCTGTCTCCCGAACAAAAGGAATCCGCGCGCAAGGCGTGGACGATTTTCAAGGAAGACCCTTTCGATTCGCGATTGCGAACGCACAAGATTCAACGCCTCTCCGCGCAATTCGGGCGCACGATTTACTCCGTCGAAATCGAAGGTGATCTGCGTTCAACCTTCTATCTGGAGGGGGAGACGGTTGTGTCATTGGTTATCGGTACTCACGACATCTACAGGGGTTGAATAAAATCCAACGCAAGGGCATTGAGTTTGCCAGCGGACACAATTCACGAACGGCGATCCGGCAACGGGTCGCCGTGTTTTTGTTGGGACGGAGCGGTTACGAATGTTGCTGCACCAGATAGTCTCTGAACGTCGCGTAGTCCGCCTTCATCGAATCAAATTTTTCCGGCAAACGGATCATCGCAGCCATCGCGGGCGGAACATCGGGCGACCAACCAAAGGCTTTCTCGATTTCTTCGGGAAACTTCGCAGGGTTTGCTGTTTCGATGATCGCAGCAGGGCCGCCATCGAGCGATTCGGTCTTCAACCAGTCAAGAAATCCCTGCCACGCCACCGCGCCATGCGGTTCGAGCAGCGATTGAAACTTCTTCCAGTAATCCAGGAACGCTTCGCGTGTGCGTTCGTCAGAAACCGAAGTGGAAAACAGATCACGCCGCATCGCAGCGAGATCAGGCTGCTTGTGAATCTTGCCTGTCTCGTCCATCTGTCCGCCATAGACTGCGACGAGGCGTGCGAGGTTGCTCGGATGACCGACGTTCATCGCGTTGGAGAGTGAATTGCGCGATGGAACAATTTTCTGATACACACCCGTCTGGAGAAATCTGGGGAACGCATCGTTGTCGTTGACCGAAGCAATGATCTTCTTCACCGGCAAACCCATCTCGCGTGCGACGACCGATCCCATCATGTCGCCAAAGTTACCGCTTGGAATCGAGAACACCATCGGCTCGCCCGGTTTGGCGAGACGTGATGCGGCGTAAAAATAGTAAACACTCTGTGGCAACAGGCGACCGATGTTGATGGAGTTCGCGGATGAGAGCGGCAGATGTTTCAACGCAGGATCGGCAAAGGCTTGCTTCACCATCGCCTGACAATCGTCGAACTTCCCGTCAATGGCCACGGTGCGGATGTTGCCCGTAAGCGCAGTCATCAGCTTGCGCTGACTCACGCTGACTTCGGCAAATGGAAACAGCACGATGACGCGCACACCTGGAATATTGTGGAACGCATGGGCAACCGCCGAACCAGTGTCGCCGCTCGTGGCGGTGAGAATCGTGAGTTGCTGCCCGTCCTCTTTGAGAAAACGCCCCATGAGCCTCGACATCATCTGCGCGGCAAAATCCTTGAACGATGCGGTCGGACCTTGATCAAGCCGCATGAGATGGACGCGGTCGTAAATCTTTTCCAGCGGGATGTCAAAGTTGTAAGCATCGCGGCACATCGCGGCGAGATCAGCGGCGGGAATGATGCCGCCTGTGTATTTCGACAGAACGCGGAAAGCGATTTCGTGGTAAGGAAGTTTTGAGAATGCGGCGATTTCATCCGGTGTGATCTGCGGAAACTTCTCTGGGAAATACAACCCGCGATCCGGCGCAAGCCCGCGCAGGAACGCCTCGCGCAGATTGACTGCGGGAGATTGACCGTTGGTGCTGTGAAAAAGGAGCGTTGCCATCACTCAAAGTTTTCCACCCGGAACATCACTGGCTTACCTTTGATGACCGGCAGCTTCGCGATCTTCGCGAGTGCCTTCTGCATCGCGGCGTTTGTGGCGTCGTGGATCATCAGGATCAACGGCACGCTGTCGCCTGCGTGACCTTCGGGCTGGATGACGGACGAGATGCCGATCTTCGCCGATGCGAGAATGGCGGAAATTTTTGCCAGCACACCAGGCTTATCCGCTACGCTCAGTCGCAGATAGTAGCGCGAGGTGATTTCGTCCATCTTCACAACGCGCCCCTTCTTCGCACATGCGTTGAATGGAGCAACGCGGACTTTCCCGCCCAGTTTCAAATCCAACGCCGCGTCCGCCACGTCGCTCAACACCGCGCTGGCCGTGGCATCTTTGCCCGCACCGCGACCATAGAACAATGTGTCGCCGACCACATCGCCACGCACGAAGCACGCGTTGAACACGCCGTTCACGCTGGCGAGCACATGCGCGTTCGGAATAAGCGTCGGATAAACAGAAACCTGCACGCCCGGTTTCTTGCCGGAAATTTGTTTTGCGATTCCCAGAAGCTTGATCGTGTAGCCAAGTTTTTCCGCGAACTGCATGTCAATCTTCGACACATCGCGGATGCCCTCCGTGTGAATTTCATGATGATCCACCCAGAAGCCGTGCGCGAGCGACGCGAGAATGCCGATCTTGTGTTGCGCGTCCTTGCCGTCAATGTCGAGATCAGGCGGCGTCTCGGCATAGCCTTGCTTCTGCGCGTCGGCCAGCACAGCACCGAAGTCCGCACCTTCCTGCTTCATGCGCGAGAGGATGTAATTGCACGTTCCGTTGACGATGCCGTAGATGGCGGGGAATTGATTGGAGACAAACCCTTCGCGCAACGATTTGATGATCGGGATGCCGCCGCACACGCTGGCTTCGTAATAAAGATTCGCGCCAGACTTCGCAGCCGCAGCAAACAGCTCCGGGCCGCACGCAGAAATCAAAGCCTTGTTCGCCGTCACCACAGTTTTGCCCTGCGCCAATGCTGCGAGAATCATCACCTTGGCGATGCCTGTGCCGCCGACGAGTTCGATGACGACTTGAATCTGCGGATCGTTGACGACTTCCTGCCAGTCGGTGGTCATCAACGCGCGAGGAATTTCGTAGGCGCGAGGTTCGTCGAAAGCTTTGACGGCGATCTTGCGGAAGTTGATCTTCACGCCGAGACGCGCGGCCATGAGGTCGCCGTTTTGTTGCCACGCATGGAACACGCCGCTGCCGACTGTTCCGCCACCGATCATTCCGAGGTTCACTTGCTGCATAGAGCCAACAGCTTGGCGAGAACTGGCGCGCCGGACAATTTATTTCTGGCCGCAAACGGCTGGAGCGCGATTAAAACTGCCACTCAATGGCAACGCGCGAAGCGTGGCTGGACGCGGTGATAAACCCCGAAAGCTTTCAGGGTTCGCCCGGAATTTTTTTGGTCGCGTCAATGCTGAGTTTGGTACGCTGGTGATTTCGCTCGTGGCGTGACCGAGCACGTCGGTCAACTTCATTTTTTCACCAACGGATTACGCACTTTGAGTTGCGGAAAGGCGGAGAAGTCGCGATCCGCCGACCACAGTTCACTAGCACCGTGATGAAGGCAAAGGGCGGCTATGCGCGCATCGTGAATGCGCGGACCTTTCAATCGCGCCGTGGTGGCGATGCCACGCAACTTCTCGAAGTAGCTGGGGCTTTCGGCCAGCAGGTGCAGATGCGGGGACGCAAGCAGGGAGTCCACAAAACCCAGTGCTTCCGCAAGGGTGGATGCCGGTTTGTAGATGCCGGGATGTGTGGCGATACCAATGAATTCGTGGATGCAGGGCCACGGAATGGCCCAGGCTGTCGGCTGATGGCGCAAGGAATCAACCGAATCCTTCGCCACCGCGTGGAACTCGCTGTCCTCGCGGTGCGCGTAAACCAACAAGTTGGTGTCCACCGCAATCATGCGCCGTGCCCCCGGTAGATTTCATCTCGGATTTTGTCCCAGGAGGCGTTTCTGAATTCGTCAGTCAGACCGCTGCCGCGAACCGTGACCAAGGGTGGGAGTTGCTTGGGCTTGCCCTGCTTGCCAGCCAACACCAATCGCAGGCCCTGCTCGGTCAGGGAGCGAAAGGTCGTCTTCTCTTTACGGGCGACACGTTGGGCGCGCTCAAAAAGGTCGTCAGCTATTTCAATGGTTGTCTTCATATAATATGGCGACCCATACTCTAACGGATGGCTGCCCATATCAAGTGGCGTTTCCGCACAACGCGGAAATGGTGGCGGGCGCGTAGGGACTTCCAGCGCATCAACCACCGCTATGTCCGGTATCTGAAAATCCTCGAGGAGCGACCGGATGACGCGCTGCGCAATCTGAAATCTGCGATCTGCAATTTGAAATCAAGCGAAGCGTGGGCTGCCGGGCCGGATACTGCCATCGGATTATCTGGGGCAACAAGCCTCCAATTGATTTTGGCGAGAAGTAGTTATTTCACTGAAAATACCAATTCTCACTACCGAGTGAACCAATTGAAATCAAGTAAGAATTGATTGATTTATTACTGGAATAGCAGATTCTTACTGGACAGTGAAAACATCAGATTCTAGTAAAAGCGCAGTGATTCGCTACGAAAGTGAGCTGATCCATCACTTCAGGCAATTGCTCGATGATGATGCCGAACTGGCGTGGCAATCGCCGTCAGGAGACTCCGCCAATGACCGGCTTCCGTGGGTCGAGTTGAAGCTGGATACCCATATTCACCGATTCAAGCCGGTATATTCTTTGAAGCCGAGCATCCCGGAGTTGGAGTCAATCCTCGCAACTTGGAGTGAACCGCTCCAGCCGTTGCTGGTTGCGCCCGAACTGATCACCCGCATTCTGGAGTTCTGCCGCCAGAAACGTCTGGCAGCGGTTGATTTGAATGGCCGGGTTTATCTCCGATCGGAAGGATTGTTTGTGGATCGCCGCCATCTGCCCGGGCGCGATTTTCGATTTGAACTTGAGCCGCGCAACATCTTTGTCGGAAAAAGCGCGCGTATCATTCGCAGTTTGCTAACCGACCGCGATCGCGTTTGGGATCAGAGCGAACTGGTCGAACGCACGAAGGCAAGTTCGGGCCTGGTGTCCCGCATTGTCCAACATCTCATCAGTCAGGGCTTCATTGAAAAGCAAAGTCCTCGCGAGTTTCGTCTCTGCGACCCGCTCGGTCTCATTGACGCTTGGGTGAAGGCCGATGATTTCAACCGTCGCACCACCGCTGCCCGTTACACCGTCTTCGGTGGCAGCCCCATTGAAATCGCGCATCAACTGGCGTCTTGGGCCAAAGAACAATCCGTGCCCATCGCGTTCACTCAATGGGTTGCGGGTTGGTTGCGCCACCCTTACACCGAGCCTGTCGTGACCAGCGCCTACGTTGCACGTTTGCCTGAAGCCGCCACCTTGGAAAAACTCAGCCTCCGACCCGTCAACGACGCCGGCAAGATTACTCTGGTCATTCCCGACGACGAGGGTGTGTTCCTCGAAACCCAGACCGTTCAGAATCTGCCGCTCGCCAGCGACGCTCAAGTTTATCTTGATCTCCAAAAGACCGGTCTGCGCGGGCCGGATCAAGCCAATGCCTTGCGTCACTGGGAAGGATTCTGCCGTCCGTGAAATACGAAACCTACAGCGAATACAATCCACAGAGGATGGCCTTCTCGGAAGGTGCATTGCTCACCATCTGGCCGATTCTCGAACCGTGGCATGATGATCTTGTATTGGTCGGTGGATTAGTCCCCCGATATATCTGCGGGGATGTTGCGTCTGCTCGCGATCTCCCCAGACCCGTTACCATGGATGCCGACTTGGGAATTGCGCTGGGCGCTTCGGCGGGCGGAATGTCGAGTTTGAAAATGACTCTGGCGGATGCGCAGTTCCGCCAGTCCAAAAGCGCAGAGGGATTGATCCGATATGAAAAGCAAGTCGGCCAGTTTTCTGTGCCGCTTGATTTTCTGACCGAAGCGCCGCCCCACACCCATGGCTCGGCTTCGGTTGATGACATTATTGCGAACGTCCTGCCGGGGATTGATCGCGCATTAAAAATTTCGAGATTGACGAAAATCACGGGCAACGATCTGGCTGGGCAACCGCAATCCGCCACTGTCCGCGTTTGCGAAGTCGGTCCGTTCTTGGCGATGAAACTCCGCGCCTTTGCCCGTCGGCAAGCACCCAAGGATGTCTTCGATATTCTCTACACGTTGCTCCATTACGATCGCGGCACAAATGCCGCCGTCACTGCGTTTGGGGAGGAAGTCCGCGCTGGCAATCCCGCTTGCCCTGATGCCGTCGCCTGTCTCAACCAACATTTCCGCGACGAGCAATCTTCTGCTCCCATTCGTGCCGCCAGTTTTGTTTTGGGCCAGGCCGCATCGGGCGAATCGGCAGACATCCGTTTTCGCCGTCTGCAAATCCAACAAGACATGGTGGACGCTGGTCGTTTGCTGCGCGCGGTCACAACCGATAAGCCCTGATCCACTGACAGCGGAACGTGAAGTTCTCGGTGGCGGCAAGATCAATGTGGAATCGCTGATCCTCCTGGAAGCGCGACCGTGCGCGCGTTCCCTCGCCCATCGGATGGGAGAGGGTGGCCGCCAGGCCGGGTGAGGGTGGAGACTTCGCGGAAATGGTGGCGGGCGCGTGGGACTTCGAGCGCATCAACCGCCGCTATGCCCGGCATCTGAAAATCCTCGAGGAGCGACCGGGTAACGCGCTTGGGAACGTCGCGGCGGCGAAGGCGTTGCTGCGCTGGAGCGCGACGGAATTCGAGATGGTCCACGGAGAAACCGCGCCCGAAGCGTTTGTTCAAATCGGTGGAGAGTTTTTCCAGAAGCTGCTGGCCGTAACCTGCGCGGCGTTCACCCGCCTGCTCGAACTCGACGATGTGCCGCCCGACCCGCCAGTAGGTCGCGGTCATGATGACGTTGACGGTGCGGGCGGAAGCGCGCCGGGCTTCGTCCAGCAGCGTGACCAGCGTGCGGAGCAACGAAGGGTAGGACGGCACTTTGACGTGCTTTGATTATGAGCGAACGGGTTTCATGGTTGGCGAAATTGTTTTTCCGAATTTCCGAATCACTGATCCTAAAATCGGCAGTTGAGGGCATGCTCCGCCGTGGCGCGGGTTTGGTGACTGCGCTTTGAGGCTGTTTTGTTGTTCGTGACGCTCGGGTTTTCTGGTTTTCATCCGCTCCAGATGGGCAAGGCTCGTCTTGTCGGCTGCC
>JANNAO010000022.1:0-6737 GCA_031384405.1 Verrucomicrobiota bacterium
CAGGTTGGAAAGCACTGGAGTCTCCAGCAAATCCAAAGTCCCAGCGTTATCACATTGCTGCGGCTGGTCTTCGACACAGCCGCGCTCCGGGGGGCTGGCGTCATGCGCCCACTTCCAAACAGATCTCAAAACTGTAACAGCCAATTCGCGCCGCGCTTGCTTTACTGCGCGCGAATTACTATTCAGCATCCACTATTATGAGTGATCGAAGTCCAAATTATTCCGAAGGAGGCGGCGCGCGTTACGGTTTTGACAAGGCGCGCGCGGCTCTCGTCGTCGCTGTGCTCGCGGTCGCGCTGGGTGTGGCGGGTTTTATTTTCGTCTGGTTCTTCTGCCGCATTGAGCCGCCATCCGGTTACTGCGCGGTGTTGATTAAGAAGGATGGGAAAGATATTCCCGCTGACGACATCATCGCGTTGACCTCGGATCAAAAGGGCATTCAACTCGAACCTCTGAGCGAGGGCCGCTACTTCTACGATCCTGTTTTCTGGGATTGGAAGATCGAGCCGCTGACGCAGATCAGGGACGGCGAGGTGGGCGTGATGGTGCGGCAGTTTGGCGCGTTGCCGCCTGCGGGACGTTTCGTGGTGAGCGAGAAGGAGGCGGACGGGAAATTGCATCGCGGCATCATCGCCGAACCGTTGCGTCCGGGCACTTACCGGATCAATCCATTCGCTTATAACGTCGAGAAACGTCCGGCGGTGAAGGTTGAACCGGGCGAAGTCGGCGTGGTGACGCTCAAGTATGGCAAGTCTCCCGCCGAGGCGAACACGTTCCTCGTGAGTGAAGGCGAACAAGGCGTGCAGAAAACTCCGTTGCGTCCGGGCACGTATTATCTGAATCCCTACATCTACCGCGTGGACATCGTGGGCGTGCAAAGTCACAAGACAGAATTCGAGATCAGCTTTCTTTCGCGTGACGGCTTTCGCTTCCCCGTGAAGGGCACGGTGGAATGGGCAGTGGAGGAAACTCGCGCGCCCGAGGTGTTCGTGATGATCGGCGATGCGGAAGACGTGGTGAACAAGGTCATCCTTCGCTCCGCGCTTTCGATGAGCCGCGTGCAGGGTTCAAAATACAGTTCCGCCGACGTGATCAGCGGCACGGTGCGGAAGACGTTTCAAGATGAATTCAGCAAACACATCACGCAGGAATCGGCGCGGAAGGGAATTCTCATCAAGGCTGCGTTGATCAGCGAGATCGAGCCGCCGCAAAAGATCGCCGAGCCGATCCGGGATCGCGAGATCGCGGTACAGACGCGCACGACGTATGAGAATCAGATCGAGCGCGCCGTCTCCGACGCGAAGGTGGCGGAGCAAAAGAAATTGCAGGATCAAAAGGTGCGTGTGGTGGCTGCGGATACGTTGCGGAAGAACGAAATCCAGAAGGCCACGAAGGATAAGGAAGTCGTCATCATCGGCGCGCAACGCGATCTCGAAGTGGCGAAGAAGGATTTGGAGACGGCGGACAAGAACGCGCAGGGCATCATCGCCATCGGCCAAGGTGACGCGGACGTGATCTCTTACACGCGGCTCGCGGAGGCGAGCGCGATGCGGGCGATCATCGCGCCGTTCGGCAACGGTTCGGCTTACGCGCGGAACATTTATCTGAACAAGATCGCGCCGAACATTGAGAATATCATGGCGAACTCGGATGGCGCGCTGGCTGAACCGTTCAAGGAATTGTCTCTGCCTGCGGGCAAAGGAGGTGCGAAGTGAAAAAAATTATTCTGATCGCAGTGGCGGTGATCGTGATTGGTTACGTCGTGGTTTATGAAGGCATCTGGAAGTGGATGGTGGAGGCCGTTGACGTGCCGCCGGACAGGATGCTCGTGGTCGTGGCCAAGACCGGTAAGGAAATGCCTGCGGGCAAGATCATCGCCGGTGACGGCGAGAAAGGCGTGCGCCTTACGCCGTATGGAACGGGGCGGCATTTCTTTAATCCGTTTCTCTACGAACGTCAGTTGCATCCGCAAGTCGTCGTCGGGCCGGGTGAACTCGGCGTGGTCATCAACAAGTTTGGCAAAGAGTTGCCGCCCGGAGAATTCCTCGCGAGCAGAGACGAGCGCGGCATCCAGCGCGATGTGTTGTTGCCGGGCACTTACAAGCTGAACCCGTACGCGTTCGAGGTGAAGATCGTGAAGATGGTGGAGATTGAACCCGGTCACGTCGGCGTCATCGCGGCGCGTTCCGGCAAGACGGCCAAAGGTCAACTCGCTGAGGAAGGCGAACGCGGCGTGCAGAAGCGTGTGCTAGAGCCCGGTCTTTACGCGCTCAATCCCGAAGCCTATTCAGTGGAGAGCATCGAGGTGGGATTCAATCAGGTCACGATGGCGCACGCGGGCAAGTTGCCGGAAACACAAACGACGGGACAAGGCGTGGAGAAAAATCGCTCGGCGGCGGGCCGACCTCAAGCGCGACAGCAAGACATCCGTACCGTCGCGCCAAACAAGCCCGTGCTGGGCGCGGTGAAGTTTCCGTCGAGCGACGGCTTTGAAATCACGATTGATGTGACGCTGCTCTGGCAGTTGCTGCCGTCGGATGCGCCGGAAGTTTTCGCACGCTACGGCAACATCCACAAGATCGAGGAGAACATCTTGATCCCGCAGATCAATTCGACCGCGCGCATCAAAGGCTCAACGTTCGGCGCGGTGGACTTCATCGTGGGCGACAAGCGTGAACAGTTTCAGGGCGCGTTTCAGGAGACGATTGAAAAGACGCTGAAAGAGAAACGCCTGCAAGTGGACCTTGCGCTCGTGCAAGACACGCTCGTGCCGGACAACATCTCCGGGCCGATTCAGGAATCGCGCATCGCCGCCGAGTGGAACATCACCAACGTCGAGAAGACGAAGACCGAAGCGAAGAAAGCGCAACTCGACGAGAGCGTCGGCTTGATCCGCCAGATCGAACAAGTGGTGGAATACGAGACGCAACGACTCGAAGGCAACACCGCCGCCGAGCGCGAGAAGGCTGTCAATCAACTCGCGGCGGAAGGGCGTTTGGAGGTTGCCGAACTCGCACGCCAAACCGCGAGCATCAAGGCGGACACGAGACGCAAGATCGGCGGCGCAGAAGCAAAGGTCGTGGAGATGAAAGGCAAGGCGGAGGGCGAAGGCTTCGCGCAACAAGTCGCGGCAGCGGGCAGTGCGGCGGATTACAACGCGCTCCAGTTCGCCAAGCAACTGCCGGAACGCGTGAAACTCTCGCTGATCTACGCGGGCAACGGAACGTTGTGGACTGATCTGGAGAAGGCGTCCGTCGCGCCGATGGAATTGCTTCGTCGCACAAGTTCGGGCACCGAGTCGCTAAAAAAGTGAAAGGCAATATCATGGCTGAATTCAACTACTACAAATTTCATCGCCGCCGGCAGACGCTCAAGATGGCGGGCTGGGTCGCAGTCGCGGTGGGACTGTTCTTCGTGCTCGACATGTTTTTCAAAGAACCGATGCCCTTCAACAAGCGAGCGACGGTGTTCGCGGGATTGGGACTGCTGGTCACGGGCGGTTTCCTGCTGAACGCGGGCTACAAACTGCCAGTCGCGGAAGCCGTTGAGATCATCCATCAAAATGGCAAAGGCGGGATCACCGCATCCGAACTCATCCATCTCATGCGCGTGGATCGGCTTACCGACAATCGCATCATCTCCGTGTTGATGGAAAAAGGTTTTCTCAAATCATCGAGCAGGCGGAATGACGCGGAAGAAGTGTTTGATACGGTGAAGTAGTTCGGTCTTAATCTTACTCTTGTTCTTAATCATAATCTCCGGGGCGGGAGATTAAGAAAAAGATTACGAGTAAGATTAAGAAGGGAGAATCGTCGTGGTTGGAATAAACCTTTCTCGCTCGCGTAGTCTCTTCTAAGCTCCCCGTATGAATCACGTCGGGATCGGATACGATGTTCATCAACTGGTCGCGGGACGAAAACTTGTTCTAGGCGGCGTGGAGATTCCACACACCAAAGGACTCGACGGCCACTCGGATGCGGACGCGTTGATGCACGCCATATGCGACGCCATCCTCGGTGCGATCGGCGAAGATGACATCGGGCATTTTTTCCCGAACACGGATCCGCGTTGGAAAGATGTGCCGAGCAAAATCTTTTTGGAGGAAGCCGCGCGACAGGTGTTGCAGCGCAACGGTCGCATCGTGAACGTGGACGCCACGGTGATCGCTCAAGCACCGAAGATTTATCCACACATCGCCGCCATGAAAGCGTGCATCGCCGATGCGCTCGGCGTGCGCGAAGCGCAGATCGGGATCAAAGCCACGACGAATGAACTCATGGGATTCATCGGTCGCGAGGAAGGCATCGCCGCAATGGCGGTGACGAGTATTGATCTGCCGTAAAACAAAACAGTCTAAAGCCTGAAGTCTAAGGTCTAAAGTTGGGATTCCGCGCGCGATGACTTTAGGCTTCAGACCTGAGACCTTAGACTAACAACACATGCCTAAAGCCGAAGTCAGTTGGAAACGTACGACCGAAGAAGGTGAGAAACTCCAGGTCACCGCGCAACGCGTGGGTGGCGAATGGAAATTTTCTCATCGCGCCAAACGCTTTGACCAATGGGAAGTCGTGGCCGAACCGCCGTTGGAAGATTGGATGGAGTTACTCGATGCCGTGGAACGATTGATCAACCGCCGCCGCTTGCAACCCGTCCACGAAGAACTCATCCGCAGACGCATTCGCGAAAAATTTCCCGAAGCGGGTGTGTGAGTGGGTTCTTCGCTGATGTTCACGGGCGGGAATCTAATCCTATCTTCGCGCGTTTGAAGGCCGCACTGCGCGTGGTGTAGATGTGGTCAATCTCTTCCAGCAATCCCGGCCTGTCGGTCGCGACTTCTTCTTCCGTCGGGACGCGATTTAGTTTTCGCGCGAACTCTTGCAGGTAGGATTCAATCTCACGTTTGGTGACTTCTCGGTGAACTACTTTAGTGGATTCGCGCGGGACGATGAATTCACCGAACATGTCTTTGTGCGACCGCATGTCCGCGAGTTTGCGCTTCGTGATCTCCACGTATTTCTCGTCCACATCGGTGACGACAAATTTACGGCCAAGCTTCGTCGCGGCAATGGCGGTCGTGCCTGCGCCGCAGAACGGATCGAACACCACATCGCCGGGTCTTGTGGCGAGTTTGATGATGCGTTCCATGAGTTTGTCCGGCAACTGGCATGGATGGGCGTCGCGATCGCGTTTGTGCCGGATGCGATGGATGTCATACCAGAGATCGGAGAGTTCGAGTTTCGCGTCCTCGCCGCGAGCCTTGCGCGACTTGATGCAGGAGGCGCGGAGGCAGTATTGAAGCGATTCCGGCGGCACCACAAAACCTTCGCGCGGCTTGGTGTTCACAGGAGAATAATTACACGGCGTCTTCCCGCCGGGCTTGGTGTACCAGAGCAACGCGTAATGAGCGGGCATGAGTTTGCCGCGAGGATCGGAGAGAGCGTCCCACACGATCCAGTGACGGAAGTCGAGTCGCCGATTCAGGAACGCTGCGTGATGGATGGCCCACTTGGGCAGGTTCAACACAAAGAGACTGCCACCGGGTTTGAGCGTGGCGACCATGCCGTCGAGCCAGGCATTGCACCAATCGAGGTAATGTTGGTCGGCCATCGCGTCATCCCACTGGCCGTATTTCTTTTCCAAGTTGTAAGGCGGATCGGCGAAGGCGAGATCGAATGCGCCGTCTGGATGCAACACCTCCGCGCGCTTGAGGAACGCGATGCAATCGCCCGCATGGACGGAATCGGGCTTGATGGCGGCGAGCTTTGCGAATGATTTGTCCGCGACTGCAAAACTGACGCGTTTGATGTCGTCCACGTCACTCGGCTTGCTGGCAGGAAACGTGGCGATGAGATATAAACTGTTTTCCGCGTTTGCCCCGGAGAGCTTTGCCGCGCGTTCTAACACATCGTCGGGAATCTTCTCATCGCGCAGTTTTCGGCGTGGCAGATCGCGCCACACATCTGACAACGCAGACCCAGCCGGATTGAGCAGATGTTTTTTGCCGCCCCAGTCTTTTACGTTCTGGCCGCACGCGGTGCAGTCGCGATGCGGCACGCGGGTTTCGCTGGTGTGCAGGACAAACTTCGATGGCTTCTTCAACGCAGGATCGTTCTTCATGAACATCAACATCCCGCGATGGTTCGGCTGCAGAAAATCTCCGCGCGATTCTTCAGCGATGTCGAGAGCGAGCCAGTATTTGAAGACGGCTTGGGCGGAAAGTTCCACCGTGGCAAGGATGTGTTCACCCCAAAGCGGAAGCTCCGATGGTTTTCCGTAGATGAACAACAACCCACCTAGACGGAGCAGGCGCAGGGATTCGGCGATCAAACCTTGCGCGAGTGGGAGCAGTTTCCCGTGGGCGACGCCATCTGCCGTGCTGATGGCGAGAGCGTCATACAAGGCCGCCGGAAGGTGCGCCGTATCGCGGCTGGAAACGAAATGGATTTGCTTGAATGAGCTTCGATTGTCGAGCATGGCGCGGAGAGTTAAGCGGTTTGGCAGCGGAGATTCAATGATGCAACTGACTTCATCGGGTAAAACACGGAGGGAGCGGTGAGTTTTACATGTTTATGCGGGTTCACACTTTCTTAAGGCGAGATATAAAGGTCGTGTTCAATTCACAACCCAATCAGAACAAATCTAATTATGAAGAAGTATTCAATTCTTGCGGCTGTCGTTGCCGCCGTCTGTGCAGGCTCAACTGCCTCAGCGCAGTTTTCTATCACCGCGATGTCGTC
>JANNAO010000041.1:0-7367 GCA_031384405.1 Verrucomicrobiota bacterium
CGCTGCGATGCGCGAGGCGGCGACCGAGGCTGTGAAGCGGTTGCAGGATTGGGGCGTGAGTCTGGATTATCGCGAAGATGTCTATCGCGCGGTGAAGGCTTACGCGGACACACAGCCGAAATTGAGCGGCGAGGAAGCAAAATTGCTCAATGAGACGATGCGTGATTATCGCCGCGCAGGTCTGGCTTTGCCCAAGGCACAGCGCGATGAGGTGGAAAAGTTGCGCAAGGAACTTTCCGCCACCACCACAGACTTCGACAGCAACATCACCAAGGCAAAAAAATCCATCGCGTTCACCAAGGCTGAACTCGAAGGCGCACCAGAAAGCCTGCTCACCGCGCCCGGCGTCAAAACCGGCGACGACGAATATAGCGTCGCAATCAATGTCACCTGGCAATACCTCGCCGTGATGGAGCACGTCAAAAGTGAAGCTGTCCGCAAACGCGTCATCACCGAACAACACAGCCTCGCCAAATCCGAGAACGCTCCGCTCGTGGAAAAGATTCTCACGTTGCGCCATCAGATCGCGACGAAGCTGGGTTACGCGAACTGGGCGGACTTCCAGTTGGAAGTGAAGATGGCGAAGAACGGCAAGACGGCCATCGAGTTTGAGGAAAAGCTGCGCGATGGGTTGCAACCGAAGATGGAGTCGGAGCTAGCTGAGTTCCGCAAGCTCAAGGCCGCCGAGACGGGCGACGCAAACGCGCAGATCAATCTCTGGGACTTCCGCTATTACGCCGAGCAACTGCGGAAAACGAAGTTCAACGTGGACAGCGAGCAGTTGCGAAATTTCTTCCCACTCGAAGGCGCACTCAACGGCATGTTCGCCATCTATCAACGCATCTTCAGTCTCAAGTTTGAGCGCGTCGAGCCGCCCTACAAATGGGTGGATGATCTTCAACTCTGGGCGGTGACGGATTCAGAGACTGCCGAGCCTCTTGGCTTTTTCTATCTCGATCTGTTTCCGCGCGAGGGCAAATACCATCACTTCGCGATGTTCCCGATCATTGACGGCAAACGTCTCGCCGACGGCACCTATCAACGCCCGGTCGTTTCGCTCGTTTGTAATTTCACTCCGCCATCCGGCAAAACTCCCTCGCTGCTCGATCACGATTCCGTGGACACGTTGTTCCATGAATTTGGTCATGCAATGCACGCCATCCTGACGCGCGCGAGTTTCTCCCGCTTCTCCGGCACGAGTGTTCCGCGCGATTTTGTGGAAGCGCCGTCGCAGATGCTGGAGAACTGGGCGTGGGACAAGAAGGTTCTCGATAGCTTTGCCGCCGATTACCGCGATCCGTCCAAGAAAATTCCGCCTGCGATCCTTGATCAACTTAAAGCTGCGAAGTATGCGACCTACGCCTGTCATTATCGTCGCCAACTTTCCTTTGGTCTCACCGATCTCGTGCTGCATACGCAGATCACCGACGCCAATTCTGGACAAGCCTTGTCGCTCGCGAACAAAACCCTGAGCAACACGTTCCTGCCGCAGCCCGAAGGCACGGCGTTCCTCTGTTACTTTGGACACTTCACAGGTTACGACGCGGGCTACTACGGTTATGCGTGGGCCGATGCCATTGCGGCGGACATGGCCACGGTGTTCGAGAATTCACCCGATGGTTATTACGACATCGCAACAGGTCGCCGGATGCGCGATGAGATTTATTCGCAAGGCGACTCTCGCGACGTGAACATCAGCATCGAAAAATTTCTCGGTCGCCCGCGCTCCATCGAGCCGTTCCTGAAAAAGATCGGCGCGCAACCAGCGAAATAATTCTCCGTTGTGAAAGAATTGCCACACACCCACTCGTGTTTCGTTTGCGGTGAATCCAACCCACTCGGATTGAAGCTGCGGTTTCAAACCGATGGTCGCGTGGTGACGACGAAGTTCCGCCCGCGCGCCGAACACATCGGCTTCAAAGGCGTGGTTCATGGCGGACTGACGGCCACGGTGCTGGACGAGATCATGGTCTGGGCTTGCGTGATCGCCACGCGCAAGTTCGCCTTCTGCGCCGAACTCAATGTGCGTTATCTCCAGCCGCTCGCGCCCGACGACGAAGTCATCGTGACGAGCGAGTTGGTGGCAGATCGCAAAGGCCGGATATTGGAAGCCAAGGCCGCGATCCACAACGCTGCGGGGAAAATTCTCGCCGAAGCCACCGGCAAATACATCCCGATCAAGAGCGATGACACTTCGCTGATGATGGCGGACTTCGCCTCGGACGCGCGCTGGCTGATTGACGGAGTGTGCCCGTCCCCGGGCACAGCAACGTTGTAACGAAGGGCGTCGTGAATTTTCTCGGATGGACTCTGCGTGGTCACGCTCCTGCGCCCGAGGACGGGCGCACTCCGCCGTTGTGGGTCAAACCACGTTCTTCGGTTTGCCCACGATAAACGCGCGGACATTTTCTACAGCTATACGCATCAGTCTCAATCGCGCGGCGCGCGTGCCCCAGGCATTGTGCGGAGTGATGAGACAATTCTTCGCGCTCAACAATGGATTGGTCACAGCCGGTGGCTCTACCGATAAGACATCCAGCGCGGCACCCGCAATTCGACCTGAGTTCAACGCATCTGCCAGCGCGGCCTCATCCACGAGCGGACCACGACTGGTGTTCAAAAGAAATGCTGATGGTTTCATCCAAGCGAGTCGCTCGGCGTTCACTAGATTTTTTGTCAACGGAGTGAGCGGACAATGCAGACTCACGACATCGCTGGTGCGAAAGAGAGCTTCGAGATCAACAAACTTCACGAAGGTGGGTGCGGCTTTTTGCGACGGACTGTAAGCGATGACATTCATTCCGAGAGCTTGAGCAATGCCCGCTACCGTCGCGCCGATACGACCCAGCCCAACGACACCCAACGTCAAACCATCCAGCTCAACGAGTGGCGAATCCCAGAAGCACCAGTCCTTTGCGCGCGTCCACTCGCCATCACGAACGCGTTGTGCGTGGTGGCCGACGTGATTTGTGAGTTCGAGCAGCAGCGCAATCGTCGCTTGCGCCACGGAGCGCGAGCCATACGCAGGAACATTTGTGACGACGATGTTTTGTTCACGAGCGGCAACGAGATCAACCACGTTTGTCCCCGTCGCCAACACGCCGATGTATTTGAGTTTCGGCAATGCGGCCAGTGTTTCACGAGTCAGTGGCGTCTTGTTCGTCAGGATGATCTCTGCGTTTGTTGCCCGCGAAATAATTTCTCCGGGCAAAGTGCGGTCGTGAATCTCGCACGAACCTAGCTGGCGCAATTCATCCCAATTCAAATCACCTGGATTAAGTGTGAAGCCGTCGAGCACACAGATGTTCATGGCGTGAGCATAGCTTCGACCATCGGTGAGTGAAAGCTTGGCGAACTTCTGCGCCGTTGTAGAATCAACCGCATGAGCATCGCGACACGACATTGCTGGAAGTGCGGCGCAGAATATAAGAACCGCGCCTCGCCTGGTCGCTCGGAAACGTGCGATTGTGGCGCGGACTTGAAAGTCTGTCTCAACTGCGCGAGCTACGATCCCACCGTGGCTTACAAATGTCGCGACCGCCGCGCTGATCCAGAAGAGGAGAAGTATCTCGCCAACTACTGCGAATGGTTTGAGTTGGCCAAGCGCGTGTTCGTCGCGCCAGCCGAGGAAAAAATCCGCACGGACAAGGCGCGCGATAATTTTAAGAAGTTATTGGGAGATTAAGCAGAACCAGATGTTCGCGAACGCATTTTAACCTATGGGCAAACTTGAAAAGCAACTGTACACCTTCCTGCGCAAACAACCGAAGCTCGGCAAGGGCGTCTATATCGCCAAGGGCGCGAGCGTGCTCGGAGACGTAAAGCTCGGCGATTTTTCCAGCGTGTGGTATGGCGCAGTTTTGCGCGGCGATATCAATCGCATCGTCGTCGGCCACCATACGAACATCCAGGATAACGCTGTGTTGCATCTCGCAGATGACTTCGCGTGCATTCTTGGCAATCACGTCACTGTCGGCCATTCGGCCATCGTCCACGCATGTAAGATCGGCGATGAAGTGTTGATCGGCATGGGCGCAGTGATCTTGGACGGCGCGGTTGTCGGCAAACAATCTCTCATCGGCGCGAAGGCTCTTGTGACGCAGGGCATGAAGATTCCTGCTGGCTCGTTGGTTTTGGGCGCACCAGCGAAGGTTGTCCGCAAGCTCACTGCCGAAGAACGCGCCGGATTAAAACATTGGGCGCACAAGTACGTTGTGAATGGAGCGTATTGCCTCAAGCACGGAATCAACGTCGGCGCACCACTCGCGAGTTGAACCGCAGATCAGCGCGCGATCAAACCGAGTGCGACAGTCGCTTCGTTTGCAAGATTTAGCATCTTCGCAGGAAACAATCCGAGGTAGAACATTCCCGCCAGACAGATGACGATGACGATTCTGGCAGGCAGTGACATCGTGATGGGCGGTGCATCCGCTATTTCTTTGCTGAAGTAAATCGCCCGCACCACGCCGAAATAGTAGTAGAGCGAAATCACCACGCCCACCAGAGCCACGAACGCGAGGCAATAGTATCCGTGGTTCGTCGCACCTTGTTCGATGACGGCCTTGAGCAGCAGAAATTTTCCGAAGAACCCGGCCAGCGGCGGAATGCCCGCCAGCGAAACCATCGCCAGCGTCAGCGTCGCAGCCAGCAGCGGCGAGCGTTGATGCAATCCAGCCAAGCCGCCGATGTCGTCGCTGTCCAGATGCCGCATGACGATGGCGATGACCGCAAATGCCGCCAGCGTCGTGAACAAATAGCCGCTCAAGTAATAAAGCACCGCCGCCTGCCCTACCCCGGTCAACGCCGCGACACCCAGCAACAAGTAGCCTGCGTGCGCGATGCTGGAATAGCCAAGCAACCGCTTCAGGTTGCGTTGCGGGATCGCGCAGAGGTTGCCGTAGAGAATCGTGATGGCCGAAACGATGATGAGCAATTTATCCCAATGTGCCGTCACGCTGGGGATGGCTACGAACAGGAAGCGCAGCAGCAGAACAAATCCCGCCGCCTTTGATCCGACGGCGAGAAACGCGGCTGTCGGTGTCGGTGCGCCTTGATAAACATCCGGCGTCCACATCTGAAACGGGAACGCCGCGATCTTGAATCCCAGCCCAACGAGGATGAACAGCACACCGAACAGGAAGAGTTTGTTATCCACGAAGTTCGCCGAAACCATCGCCAGCTCGTGGAAGTTGAACTTGCCGGTCGTGCCCCAGACCAGCGCGATGCCGTAAATCATGAACGCCGAGGAGAGCGCACCGAGGATCAGATACTTCACGCCCGCTTCGAGCGACGCGACCTTGCCGCGCGTGAAACTCGTCAGCACATAAAACGTGATCGTGATGAGTTCGATGGAAACAAACAACATCGTGAAGTCATTCGCCGACGCGGCAAACAACATTCCCGCCAACGCAAAAACAATCAGCGAGTAATACTCCGAGATGCCCGCCGCGATGCGATCCGAGAACTCAACCGCCAGAATCAACACAAGGGTTGCAGCGAGGAGAAAGAAGCGTTTGAAGAAACCTGAAAAGGAGTCCTGGATAAACATCCCGCCTGCTGTTGTCCCTTCAGAATTGCAACTGCACTGTCCTGCGAATGTGTTGATGAACAACAGTGCCAAGGCCGCAGCAGTAGCGTAGCCGAGCATTCGCTTGCGTTCAGCAGGCAGTTACAAATCCGCCAGCAGCACCACGATGCCGAGTGCCACCACCGAAATTTCCAATGACATCAAAGAAAAGTTCATCTGTCGAAAGCTCCAAATTCCAAGCTCCAAGCTCCAGAGAAGCTCCCATGTTCAAGCACCAATAACCGCGCGCCCGCTCCCTCTTGGAGCTTGGAGCTTGAAATTTCTCTGGTGCTTGGTGCTTGGTGCTTGGTGCTTTTCATTTCTGAATCTCCGCAACTACCGCAGGCGCTTCTTGCTTTATCGTCGCCATGTTCACAATCTGTTCCGTCACCGGTTTGATCTTGTCTGTCAGCAAGCGCGGGAAAAATCCAAACACCAGCAAGCTCGCGATCAGCACCGCATACGGCAGCTTCCGCCACAGATTGGCATCCGTCACATTCGTCGCATAAGTCCTATTTTCCTGCGCCGGCCCGTGGAAAACCGCCCGCACCGCGCGCAGCATGTAAACCGCGCCGATGACCAACGCGCCCCACACCGCCAGCACCGTCACCGTGCGCAATGCCGGCACCTGCCACGCCCCAAAGAACACCGAAACTTCACCGACAAAATTCAGGAAGCCCGGCAAGCCACAGCCCGCCATCGCCGCCATTACGAACGCCACGCCGATGAAGCGAAGCTTTTTCGCCAGCCCGCCGAGTTCGCTCATTTCGAGCGTGCCGGTCTGGTTGTAAATGTAGCCACTCAAGCCAAACGTCAGCGCCGCGAGGAAACCATGCGCGATCATGATGACCACCGCGCCCGTCACGCCGATGAGGTTCAAGCTCGCAATGCCGAGGAAAATCATGCCCATGTGCGCCACACTGGAATTACCGATGAGCAGGTTCAGGTTCTTCTGCTTCATCGCCACCCAGCCGACGTAAAGCACGTTGCCAAGCGCGAGCCACGCGATCAGTTGGAGGTGGGATTGCGCCACTTCTGGGCAGAATGGAATCGCGATGCGAATCAGACCGTAGAGGCCAAACTTCTTCAACACGCCCGCGTGCAACATCGCGGTTGCACTTGGCGCTGAACCGTATCCCAACGCCGCCCAAGAGTGAAATGGCCAGAGCGACACGAGGATTCCAAAGCCCAACAGCAGCAGCGGGAAAATAAACATCTGCGCGCTGTGAGCCATCGAGTGTTCCGCAAAATACTTCGTCAGCGTCGGAATGTCGAACGTGCGGACGTCAGCGGGCAATTGCAGGTAAAGCGCGATGAGGCCGATGAGCGCCAGCAACGCGCCGATGCTCAGGTAAATCGTGATCTGGAACGTGGCGAAGTTCTTCCGTTCACCGCGACCCCACACGCCGATCATGATGAACGTCGGCACGAGCGCGAGTTCGTGGAAGAAGTAGAAAAAGAACAGGTCGGTGGACATGAACGCGCCGAGAATGCCGCCGGTCATTACGAGCAGCAGGATATAAAACTCCTTCTCGCGCGTCTTGATCTCAAACGAACAGCACGCCGCCGCGAATGCCACGATTGCGCCCATCAACACCAGCCCGACGTTCAAGCCGTCCACGCCAAACTTGCAGGCGATGCCGAGCGATTCCGCGCCCAGCCAGGGAATCGTGCTGACGAACTTGTAGCCGTTCGCGTCCGCCGTCGCGCTGTTGAACTGCCAGAGGCTGCACCGCAAAAACCATTGGCTTTAATCAGCAATTCATTGCGCCAACCACTGAATGGCCATATCGATTTGCTG
>JANNAO010000053.1:0-2597 GCA_031384405.1 Verrucomicrobiota bacterium
AGTTCATAACCCCAATCGCGGAACGCGCCCTCGGTGAACTTCATGATGTTGCCCTTGTGGACAATCGTCACGCTCTTGGATTTGTTGGCGATGGCGTATTCGATGGCGGAGCGCACGAGACGTTCCGTGCCGGGTTTGCTGACAGGCTTGATGCCGATGCCGACAGTTTCAGAAGCTTCCGCGCCGAAACGGATTTTCTTGAACGCCGCGGGCAATTCTTTCTGGATGAATTCGAGAATCTTTTTCGCCTCAACCGAGCCAGCTTGATAATCAATGCCCGCGTAGATGTCCTCGGTGTTCTCGCGGAAGATGACCATGTTGACCTTCTCAGGATGCTTCACGGGCGAGGGGACGCCGGTGAACCATTGCACGGGACGCAGGCAGACGTAGAGATCAAGCATCTGGCGCAGTGCGACGTTGAGCGAACGGATGCCGCCGCCGACGGGCGTGGTGAGTGGGCCCTTGATGCCGACGAGATATTCACGGAACGCCTCGACGGTGTCGTCGGGCAGCCAGTTGTCGAATTTGTTCTTGGACGTTTCGCCTGCGAACACTTCAAACCAAGCGATCTTCCGTTTGCCGCCGTAGGCCTTTTCGACTGCCGCATCAAACACGCGCACGCTGGAAGCCCAGATGTCCGGCCCCGTGCCGTCGCCACGGATGAACGGGACGATTGGATTTTCCGGAACGGTGAGTTTGCCAGCTTTGATGGAAATTTTTCCGCCTGCGGGCGGTGTGACGTCTTTGTAGGCCATGTTCGATTTGCGGTTTAAGATTTACGGTTTCAAAAATTCAACGGCGCACAGGTTTGGGTTTTACGCGTCTGATTTCAAGGAAAGAAACTTTCGCTGTCAGCCGCAATGGATGGCGTTACATCTTACGTGGCTTGTCGCCTGGCTTGCGGTGTAAAATTTTCGCTTGCCAATCAGAAGTGTTGCCGACATATTCATTTCGTTGTTTGGCGAAATGACAAAAGATATGCGTGAACTGATGGCCATCACAAAAGCGTTGTCCGATCCGAACCGGGTGAGAGTTCTCCTCTCGCTCCGGCGTGGTGAATTGTGCGTCTGCCAGATCACAGAACTGTTCGGTTTGGCGACATCCACCGTCTCCAAGCATCTTTCTGTTCTCAGTCAGGCGGGATTGATCCTGTCGCGAAAGACGGAGCGTTGGGTTTATTACCGGCTGCCAGACAAGGCCGCGCCAGTGGTCGTACGCGAGGCGTTGGATTGGGTTCACAAATCGCTCTCCAAGTCGGATGAAGCCAACGCCGACGTTTTGAAATTAAAGAAGGTGTTGAAAATGGATCTGGCGGAGATATGCCGCCGCCGTTGCTGAAAGGAAAATCGTTATGAAAACAATGAACCTATTAGACAAGGAACAAGCCGTTCACGAGATGGTGCGCGGTGGTTATGCGAAAATCGCGCAGGAAACTTCCGCTGGTTGTTGCGGGCCGGGTGTGTCGTGCTGCGGATCCTCGCCGCAGGACGCGGACAAATTGGCGCGCGAACTGGGTTACACGAAGGAAGAGCTTCAAGCACTGCCCGAAGGCGCGAACATGGGTTTGTCCTGCGGGAATCCTGGTGCGCTCGCGTCACTCAAGCCCGGTGAAGTTGTTCTCGATCTCGGCAGCGGCGGCGGCTTCGACGTCTTCATCGCGGGGCGAAAAGTCGGCGACACTGGCAGAGCCATCGGTGTGGACATGACGCCGGAGATGTTGGCGAAGGCGCGGAAGAACACCGCGTTCTACCGCGAGCAAACTAAGTTGGGTAATGTTGAGTTCCGCATGGGTGAAATCGAACACCTGCCCGTCGCCGACAACAGCGTGGACGCAATTATTTCCAACTGCGTCATCAATCTTTCTCCTGACAAGCCGCAAGTGTGGCGAGAGATGGCGCGTGTTTTGAAACCCGGCGGTCGCGTGGCGGTATCGGACATGGCATTGCTCAAACCGCTGCCGCCGGAAGTGATCAAAATGGTGGAGGCACTGGTCGGTTGTGTGGCGGGCGCGGCGTTGGCGAGCGACACCGAACGCTGGGCGCGCGAGGCGGGTTTGACTGACATCGTGCTCAAGCCCAAGTCGGAATACGTGGAAGCAATGACGAGCTTTGAAGACCCACTCTACAAACAGATCGTGGCGCATCTGCCAGCCGGGGCGAAGCCTGGCGATTACGTCGTGAGCTTAGAGGTGCAAGCGCGCAAGCCCGGCGCGGATTGCTGTGGGGATAGCTGTTGCGCGGCGTAGTAATATAAAATCAATATTCATCAAACCATGAATCCCACCGTTCTCATTCTCTGCACCGGCAACTCCTGTCGCAGTCATCTTGCGGAAGGAATCCTGCGCCAGGCTGCGGGAGATTTAATCAATGTGGCCAGCGCAGGCAGCAAGCCCGCAGGCTATGTGCATCCGCTCGCGATTAAGGTGATGAGCGAGATCGGCATTGATATTTCGTCGCATGTCTCCAAGCACATGAATGACTTTCTGGCGCAACCGATCCACACCGTCATCACCGTCTGTGGCAATGCAGATCAGGCGTGCCCCACGTTTCCGGGACAGGCGCAGCGACATCACTGGCCGTTCGATGATCCCGCGCACG
>JANNAO010000061.1:0-3342 GCA_031384405.1 Verrucomicrobiota bacterium
CCGATGCCCGGCTTGTTCATGACGTGCGTGTAAATCTGCGTCGTAGAAACATCCGAGTGACCGAGTAAGTCTTGCAAAGTACGGATGTCCGTCCCGCCCTCCAATAAATGCGTGGCGAACGAATGCCGCAACACATGCGGACTCACCCGCCGCGTGATTCCAGCCCGTTGCGCCGCCAACTTGATCGCCCTCTGCACACCCGCATCGCTCACATGATGCCGCCGCTTCAAGGTAGGTCTCGTCACTCCGTGCGAGCCGCCCCCATTCGCGTTGATTCGCGAAATTCGCGTCTTCACCTCCGGATCCACACTCAACTCCGCGCTTGGAAACACCCACTGCCAACCCCACTCACGCGCCGCTCCCGGAAATTTCACCACCAACGCCTTCGGCAACGACACACGCCCACAAAAGTTGAGGGTTGTAAGTTGAGGGTTGAGGGACTAAAACCAGCCGTCACACAAACCCTCAACCCTCAACCAACCAATGTTCAACTTTGAAAAACTCGAAACCTGGCACGAGGCGATATCCTTTGCCGATCTCGTCTATCAACTCACACGCAACTTCCCCAGCGAAGAACGCTTTGGCCTGACCAACCAGATGCGCCGTGCCGCCGTTTCCATTTCCTCGAATGTGGCCGAAGGCTGTTCGCGATCTTCTCGTGTGGATTACGCCCGTTTCGTGGAAATCGGTACTGGCAGTCTCTTTGAGGTTGTCTCCCAAGCCACCATCGGACGTAATCAGGGATTTTTAACCGAAGAGAATTACAAGCAACTCTACCAAGCTGCTGAAAAACAAAGCCGCATGTTAAGCGGCCTGCGCAACTCATTGGTCTCCGGCTGACCCTCAACCCTCAACCCTCAACCTTCAACCAACTTGAACGCCTGATTTTGCGTTGCCTTGGCCACATCCTTGACCGAAGCCAGATGCGAAAGATAAGCCTGCACCTCCGCCGCCCCCAATTCACGCGGATGCCGCCAATTTACCGCGCCGCAGTCTGACGGAGGCGGGCCAGCCTCCCTCACCGCCTCGACCGGCCCGACGCCACCCTCTCCCGTTCGGAACGGGAGAGGGGCTGGGGGTGAGGGAGTCCCAGGGGATTGAGGGTGAGGTGTCGATCTTTTCCGATGAAACTGAATGAACCCCTTGATCCAATGCCAATACGCATTCTCCGTCCGATGCGACATGTGCCGATAGCGACACACCTCCGCCAACTGCTCCCGCAATTTAAGCTTAGGATTGGGCAGAAATTTCCCCAAAGGACGATCAGGCAGCATAGTTGTAAAACTCCGAACGATGATTTTTGAAAAAGTAGATAAAAGTACTTGAAGACCAAAGCTAAAAGCGCAGAATCGCCACCAAGCTATGAAATTGATAAACGACAATCCAGTCGCTCAATCAAACTGTTAGGCATCATCGCGCCATGAGTGACAAGCAGACATTTTGTCAGACAGCACTGCGTGTGCTGGTTGCCTTTCTTGCCATTACCTTCGCCTTCTTTCTGTTCGGCTTTGTGCTCGGATATTTTCACTGGATTCCAGAAGCGAAGGACTCGCGATTCATGCAGGCGGTTGATTGGGGTTTGTTTATGGTGGTTGTGAGTCTGATACTTGATCCGGTTTTATACTTTTCTTGGATTTCATATATCAAAAGGAGAGCATGATGATGTTGTTGATGCCTAACCATGCGCTGCAGCGAACCCGGCAGGGCGCTGTGGTTTGCAATCGTGGCGTCCCGCGGGCCGGGTCGCTGAGCTTGGGTCGTTAGGCGGCACTACGCGTTATGACAATTTCCCCAAATGACCAGCGCGCTTGTTCAGAGGAATGCGGACGTCCTTCGATGTTCGCGAGTACGTTGAGCATGTTCGCCGGTAAACAGCCAAAGCCGTGGGGGAGACCCGGTCCTCAGACTGTGCGGGGTGGGCCGGAAGTATGTGTGGGCGTCCTGCACCACGCGTTGCCCCGAGGCACTCGTTGCCTCCATGTGCACGCAGAGCGTCACAGCCCACAAAAATCCGAAGGCACACGTTCACGTTCGACTCCTGAAGAGTTCACGAACACTCCGGCTGTGGTCGGACGAGTGCGCGGGATTGAAGTATTGACGACCCTGTGTGGTTTGAACACCCACATGGGGTCGTCTTTGCTTTTCAGAGTTTTGAGCAGAGCACCCGTGCCGCCTAACCATGCGCTGCAGCGAACCCGGCCATCGCGTCGCGGTTGCAATCGAACGCCCTCGTGGGCCGGGTCGCTGAGCTTGGGTCGTTAGGTGTCACTACGCGCATGGCTCAATATACCATCCAGATTGATGACGCTGTCGCCGAGACCGTTCGTGAAGACGCGCGACGGCGCAAGGTCACTGAGGAGCAGTGTGCCGCACAGATTCTTGTCGCCCGTCACGAAGAGTTGCGCCGCTTTCCTGACGGCGTCTTGCGCGTCGGTCGTCAGAAGGTCATTGATTTGCTGAGTCCGATTCCTTGTCTCAGTAAGTTCGCTTCTAGCGGCGTAGATTTTCGGTTCTGGTGGGTGAGTTTCGAGATGGATATTTCGTCACCCATCGCATGGCCGGTGGTTCGCAAGCTCGGCTTTCTCCTCAACACACAGTCTGTGGAGATGATGTTGCCCACCGCCTTTAAGCCGATCCCGAGCGAGTGGCCAGACCAGCCGATGGGTTGGCGCATTGAGTCCACTGCACCGCGCCTCGATCCTGCCGACGTTGCTCACTGGTTGACCGACAAGTTGCCGCAGCCGATTGGAGACGAGAGTGCCTGGTTGCGAGATGAGTGATGATATGACCGTGACACCTAACCATGCGCTGCAGCGAACCCGGCCATCGCATCGCTGTTGCAATCCAGCGTTCTCGTGGGCCGGGTCGCTGAGCTTGGGTCGTTAGGCGGCATCACACACAACAACAGTCTCCAAACAAAACTATGAACGCAATGAACACACAGATGAAATCTACATGGCGGAAGATGGTCGGCACGGCGTTACTGTGGGCGGCGTTGGCTGCCCTCGTTTACGTTCCGTCATCGGGCGGCGGTGCGAGGGGCGCGATTGTCGCGTGCCTCGGATTCTTCGCCTTCGCTTCCGGTCTCGCGCTGTTCGCCGACGGCCTGAAGCGCGACATCGTTGAGCAGCTTCGACGAGATCGACGTGACCATGCCGCCTAACCATGCGCTGCAGCGAACCCGGCCATCGCGTCCCGGTTGCAATCCACGCGTCTCGTGGGCCGGGTCGCTGAGCTTGGGTCGTTAGGCGGCATTATCACATCACCATGAGCGACACCCTTCACTTCGGCTGCGACTTCGGAAACGGCGTCTCGGTGGCGTTGACGTTCGACAAAGCGCGA
>JANNAO010000073.1:0-6079 GCA_031384405.1 Verrucomicrobiota bacterium
CGCGACGAAGCCCTCCGCCGCAAACCCCGCGCGCCTTATGCCTGGGACGGCGTGGCGGAAGTCCGTCCGTTCGGTGCGATGGAGAAGAACATCGTTGAAGGCGTGTATTGACGCGCAGTCAACCGCCCATCTCGACATTCCGGCGGCCCGCATTAAACTTTTCGCATGGCTGATACCGAAGTGTTGCCCGCCATCGAGCGAGAGAAGAAGACCCGCGCGAAATCCGAACTCGAGACGGGCTGGCTCGTGATTTGTTGGGATGATCCGATCAACCTGATGACCTACGTCACTCATGTGTTGCAGTCGGTGTTCGGTTGGAATCGGCAAAAGGCGGAGCATCACATGTTGGAGGTTCATCGCCAGGGCAAGAGCGTTCTGGCGCGCACCACGATGGAGAAGGCCGAGCACTACGTCCACGAACTCCAGAAATACACTCTGCACGCCACGATGGAGCGAGAGCCGTGAAATTTCTCCGCGCCACCAAATCCGGTCACGTTTTTCAACTCAAGCCTCTCGAACAACATCTGCTGCTCGAAGTCCTCAGTCTCTATCCGCTGGTTCCAACCACGCATCATCGGTTGAACAAGAGTGGGGATGACCCGCAACTCGACGAGAATCAGCAGTTGCTCGAAGAATCACTCGCCGAACACAGGCGGGAAAATCAGCGGCAGGTGCTGGACATGTTGAAACAGCCACAGTGCTTGCACGAAACGGAATCTGGTTTTGAACTCAAACTCACGCGGACGCAGATCGAGTGGTTGCTCCAAGCACTCAACGACGTGCGGGTGGGAAGCTGGCTCGCTCTCGGCAAACCTGAAGCCGACACCGTGATCACTCCCGACACCCAGCAGATCGCCCGATACCATCTCGCCATGGATGTGTGCGGAATGTTTCAATCCATGCTGCTCGCCTCGCTCGGTGTCAGCGAATCATCTGATTGGATCGGCGATTGAACCCAGCGTCCGATGCCCACGAAGCTTGACCATCGTCTCGATTTTCCCGATCCGCTTTCGGCAGACAGCGAGGGTCTCGTGGCCATCGGCGGTGATCTGTCTGCGGCGCGATTGCGACTCGCGTATCGCAGTGGAATTTTTCCGTGGACGGTGAATCCCATCACTTGGTGGTCACCCGATCCGCGCGGTGTATTCGAGCTGGAGCGATTTCATATTCCGCGCAGCCTTGCCAAATTCATGCGCGGCCAGCCGTTTGAGATCAGCCATGACCGTGCGTTCCGTCAGGTAATGGAAGGCTGCACGACCACGCGAAACGGACGCGGGAAAACCTGGATCACACCGGAATTCATCGAAGCCTATTCACGACTCCATGATGAGGGCGATGCTCACAGCGCTGAATGTTGGCGCGGCGGTGAACTGGTTGGCGGCATCTACGGCGTGAGTCTCGGCGGTCTCTTCGCGGGTGAATCCATGTTCCATCGCGATACGGACGCATCGAAGGTCGCTCTCTGTCATCTGGTCGAACATCTGCGGGCGCGCGGCTTTGTGTTGTTCGACATCCAGATGGTGACGCCTGTCACGCGCCAGCTCGGGGCGATGGAGATTCCGCGTGAAGAATATTTGAAGCGGCTCAAGGCGGCGGTGCAACTGGACTGCACGTTTCGTTGAAGTGGGGCTGTGTGGGATGCTCCCGTTGAAATGCCACTCCACGGTTCAGGTTGGGTGTGATTCATGGTGACGGTCAGCATTTGTGGTGGGAGTTCTCGCGCTGCGCGAACTCCGCCCGCGAACAGCGGGCGGAATCGGGCGACAAGGGATTGCGCCGCTGTACGCGGCGCTACGCCTCGCAGCGCGAGGCGTTCCACCACCTGACCGTCACCTTGAATCGCACCCGTTCAGGTTTGCTCCGCGCCATCGCGATTCCTATCTTCATCTCACTTGAACATCCGATTTGCCATCTGCTTGATTGCCCTGCTCGCGGCCGTGACTGTGACGCGCGCAGAAAAAAGGCATTACGCCGCCACAAATCTTTGGAAGGCGGACATCGGCACTTACAATCAGTCTTCACCCGCCATGGATTCCAACGGCGTGATCTACGTCACAACCTGGCTGGGAAAATTGTTCGCGATCAACCCCGACGGTTCGCGCCGCTGGGTCACCAAGTTCGGTCACGAATCTGTTTCGACTCCAGCCATCGGCGATGATGGAACAATTTATTTTGGATCGCGCGACCGCCATCTCCGCGCCGTGTCGCCTGACGGCAAAGTGAAGTGGAAATTTAGGACGGCTGGATGGGTGGACGCTTCGCCCGCCATCGGTGTGGATGGAACGATCTATTGCGGCTCGTGGGACAAAAAGTTTTACGCGCTCAACCCGGACGGGACGAAGAGGTGGGAGTTCGCCACGGGCAGCCCGATTGTTTCCTCGGCGGCGATTGATGAAGCAGGCGTGATCTATTTCGGATCACACGACCGGAAGTTTTACGCGCTGAATCCCGATGGTACGAAGCGTTGGGAATTTGACGCAGGCGATGCAGTGACATCGTCACCAGCCATCGGCAGCAGGGGTGAACTGTTCTTCTCGTCGGTGGATGGGAATCTGCACGCCGTGAATCGGGACGGCACCGCGCGCTGGAAATTACACACCGGCGGCTTCACGCCATCGTCTCCCGTGCTGGGCACAAACGAACTTTATATCTCTGCCCACACGAATCACTGCGCCGTGTCGCTGGACGGCAAACTGAATTGGCATCGGCATATCTGGGATCATTCGCCCGGATGGTTTGCGGAATCCACCGCAGCCGTTCTTGAGAATGGTGAGATACTGTTCAACGCTAGCGATGGGTTGATTTTGGCGTGCGTCGAGTATCCGGAGTGGAACTGGGTTTATAGTTTTGGAGGAGGCGCGTGCTACTCGTCGCCGCTCGTCGGGCCGGACGGCACTATTTATAGCCTGAGTTTGGGACGCGACCTTCACGCCATCCAACGCCACATTCCGCTCGCGAAATCTACATGGCCGATGTTTCGCGCCAACCCGCAGCGGACAGGGCGTGTGAATGTGATGAAGTGATTCACCGTCCGAGTGCCAGCGCAGATTCGTAAGCCGCAAAAAACTTTTTCCCCATCAACTCCGGTGAAAGATAGTCGCGCTGCTTGGCCCAAGTTTCCGCGTCCACTCGCCCTTGCCCGAACAGCGGATGCTTGCACGCCGCGCACAACGCGTCCTCGAAAGCGTTCTGATCTCCCGCCGGAAACAGCAGGCCGTTCTTGCCGTCCACCACGTAATCTGGAATCCCGCCGACAGTCGCTGCGACCACAGGCAAACCCGCGACCACAGCCTCTTTCACAGCATTCGGGCTGGTGTCGGCTCGCGTGGGCATCAATAGGATCGTGGCGGTTTCCAATTCTTTCGCGACCTCGTGCGGCAGCAGGTGATGTTTGAATTCGATCCGCTTCCAGGTCTTCTCCGAAACTGTCGCGCGGAGAGACTGGATATAATCTGGATTCGGATTGGTGATGATCTTCATCCTGAAATCCATCTCTGCGCTCAAACGTTCGAGCGCGGCGAACAACATGTCCGTGCCTTTGCGATGCCCCAGTCCACCTACGGCAATGAACTCAACGGGCGCAATGCTGGGACGACGTTGCAAGTTGCGAAAGAAATGATTCGGCGCGTGTTCGGCTTGGTGAACTTTGGGTTTGGGAAAATTGTCCTTGAGAAATTGCACCGCAAAATCGGATTCCGTGGTCACGACGCGCGCCCGGCCAAGACTGATGCGCTCTACGATCTCAACGAATCGGTCATAGCGCGGAAGTTTCATCCGTTGTTTGTACCAGGCGAACAATCCTTGGATCGTCATCACGTAAGGCCAGCGCAAACGCGAGGCGATCAGCGACGCACCCTTCTCGCTGCCCCACGCGTGGATGAGATCGGGCTTGATCTGCTCACAGACTTTTTTGATCCGAAGCGTGTCCAACCAAAAAAACGTGGCGAGCCGGGCTTTGGGCGATGCCTTCAAAACGTGATACGTCACGCCGCGTTGCTCAAACTTGTAATCACCAGGGATGTCGCCGCGAAACAGAATGACGTGGACGCGCAGCCCGGGATTCTTTTCATATTCGCCAAGCAACACCATCGCCCACGTTGCTGGATGCCGACGTGGCAGATGTTTCAACGGCTCAGGCACGTCCGCCATCCACTCGACTGGATAATCTGAAATCCAGACGACTGTGAGAGGGGACTTGGTCGCGGGCATGGACTGGAGTGAAGGCTTGGGATCGCGTGAGGTTTCGCTGTTCAATTCTTTATTTGTGTTCTGTGTCATGACATCCGACCCACTTAACTTTGTGCGACGAATGGATAAGGTTCTGCTGACTCATGGTCAAGCTTCCGTCCTTAAACGGAAAAGAACTTTTAGGGCGAGTTTTCAAAATGGCTTCTCTGGCCTGAGCACCAGCGGTGCGATTGACGGTAGCCTACGGCGTGAGCCGTGGGAAAGCGAAGGCAGAATCAAGCCCCGGCAGGGGCGACAGAAATAACGATGTAGGTCCAAGCCCTTTCGCCCCTCCGGGGCTTGTGTTGTTTTCCGCCCACCCACGGCTCACGCCGTGGGCTAACTTCTACCGCTGCTCCGCAGCTAAAACTGATTTTGAAAACACACCCTGTTTTTACTGCCGCTTCTTGCGATAGAACCCTACCGCCACAGTTCGTAACAGAAACAGTCCGGTGATGAACACGCACAACCGCGCGAGCAACCGATCTGGCGGCACGGAACCTTTCCCGCTGATGTTCGCGCCGAAGAAAATGGTTTCTCCCTCACCCGGAAACGGCGCGCTGGCTCGGACTCGTCCAGACTTATCCACGCCTTGTGAGATGCCGGAGCTTGCCACGCGGAAAATCGGGATGCCGTATTCCGCCGCGCGCATCGGAGCGACGCGCGAGTGGAGTTCGTGCTGCCGCTCGCCCCAGTCCACCACGTCCATCGTCGGATTCAACAACGCGATGGCTCCCTGCCGGATGAAATCATCCACGACGCGCGTGTAGCTGAGGTCGTAGCAGGTCAGCACGCCGATCTTGCCCCACGGCGAATCCCAGACTTTGCGTTCGGGCGCAGGCAGGCCGTCCTTGAAGAACTGGATGGGCACGCTCTTCACCTGTTGAAACACGATGGTGCCGTTGGTGCCGATGACGTAGGCGGTGTTGCAATAGTTTGTGTCGCCGAGCAGATCCTTGCCGCCGACCACGAGATAAACTTGATTCGAGGCGCACCAGTCGCGGACGATTTGCGGCGGTGGAGTTTGAAACGTGTATTCGCTGAGCATGAATAGCCGCGTTTTGCGAAACTTGGTGCGGGCTTGGTTCAGTGCGGAAAGGACTTGGTTGTCGTTTGGAAATTCGAGTTGGACGCCAGCGATGAGAGCACCGCCTTTGCTTTGTCCTGCGTCGCGGGGAATCGCGAGGGTCAGGCCGGCGAACACAACTGTGATCCCAACAAGTGCCACCGCCGTTTTGCGTGTGCTCTGGCGGCAGAACCACTGCGTTCCACTCGCAATCACCACTACGGCAAACCCAAACCCGAAAACTCCGCTCCGCATTCCCGTTTCAAGCGTTTCTTCCGCAGCCATCCCAAACGTGAGCCAGCCGAAGCGCAGGTAGTAGAGTTCGCAGCGGAAGTATTCGAGGCCGGTCCAGATGAACGGCGCGAGCGCGAGCATCCAGCCGTTGCCGAAGCGGACTCGCACCAGTCGCAGCGTCAGGCCGAAGAGTGCAATCCAGAACGCGAGCACCAGCCAGAGCGCAATCGCCGCCGCGTTGAAGATGCTCCAGAAGAAGCCGAGTTGCGGCGCATAGAACAGGAAACCCAGCGCGAGCATCGGATAGAAAACTTTGCGGGACGATGACGCGCGGCTGAGTTCGATGAGCGCGTAGCCACAAGGAATCAACAGCCAGCCAATTCCGAGAAGATGCGCCGCGTGAAAACTGAGCAGCGCGACCAGCGACCAGCCGATGAAGGCCATCAGGCTTATGCCTTGAGGTGCGGAGGGGGTCGCTGGCTGCACAGTCATGGACTGTGTTTAGCGAGGGCCGACGGCAATCGCAATCGCCGGGTTGCCCGGCGGGCATCG
>JANNAO010000009.1:0-2288 GCA_031384405.1 Verrucomicrobiota bacterium
CATTGCTGCGGCTGGTCTTCGACACAGCCGCGCTCCGGGGGCAGTGTCAAGATGCGCCCGATTCCGACTGAAGCCGCAGTTTTGACTTTTTCTCACAGCGCAAAAAACTATCCTGCGCGCGGATGAATCCAGTTTCCCTCATCACCGGCGCGTCACGCGGCATTGGTCGCGGCATCGCGCTCGAACTCGCCAAGCTTGGCCACGATCTTGTCATCAATTACGCGGGCAATGCCGAAGCCGCGCGCAAGACGGCGGATGATTGTGTCGCTGCGGCGGCGGCTTCGGGCAAAACAATACGCGCGGAGGTTTGCCAGGCGGACATTTCCGTCGGGACTGATCGTGCCAAGTTGATTGCATTCACGCGGGAGAAGTTTGGGCGGTTGGATTTACTGGTGAACAATGCCGGGGTTGCACCCAATGTGCGCGCGGACATTCTCGATGCGAGCGAGGAAAGTTTTGACCGCCTCATTGCGATCAATGTCAAAGGGCCGTATTTTCTCACGCAACTGGCGGCCAAGTGGATGATTGAAGAAGTGCGAAATGCGGAGTGTGGAGTGTGGAATCCAAAAATCGTAACCATCTCCTCCATCTCCGCCTACACCGCCTCGACGAATCGCGGCGACTACTGCGTGAGCAAGGCCGCTCTCTCAATGCTGACGCCGTTGTTCGCTTCTCGACTCGCGGAGTTCGGCATCAATGTTTTTGAAATCCGCCCCGGCGTCATCGCCACGGACATGACCGGTGCGGTGAAGGAAAAATACGACAAGCTCATCGCCGAGGGACTGTCACCCATCCAGCGATGGGGCACGCCGGAGGACATCGGTCGTGCGGTCGTGGCCATTGCGAGCGATGCGTTTCCGTTCAGCACCGGCGAAGTCATCAACGTGGATGGAGGATTTCATCTGAGAAGGCTTTGAGCGGAGTTAAATGAGTAATTGGTTAAATTGTTAAATGAGTATTTCCAGCCAACAACCATCCGCAAACGCAGCACGCCTCCATTTAACTCATTCACTGATTTAACCATTTAACTAGTAACCTACCCATGCCCATCAAAATCGATTCCAAACTGACGCCCCAGAAACTCGTCCCGCAGATCGAACGCGTGTTCGAGTTGTCCGGACAGAAAATCCTGAGCATCGAAAAATCATGGAAGCCCGCGCAAGGCACGCCGGTGTTCACCGTGAAAGGTAAATACACTTCGATGGGTTGGACCGAGTGGACGCAAGGCTTCCAATACGGCTCCGCACTGCTCCAATTCGACGCGATGGGTGAAGAGAGGTTTTTGGAGATCGGCCGCAGCGGCACCATTTGTCACATGGCCTCCCATGTGTCCCATACGGGCGTCCACGACCACGGCTTCAACAACGTCTCCACCTATGGGAATCTTTTGCGCCTGATGCGCGAGGGGAAAATCCCGCACAACGAAGAAGAGAAAAACTTTTACGAACTCGCGCTCAAGGTCAGCGGCGCGGTGCAGGCGGCGCGCTGGACGAAACTCGCGGACGGCACGGGTTTCATCCACAGCTTCAATGGCCCTCACTCGTTGTTCGTGGACACGATCCGCTCGTGTCGCGCGCTGGCGGTGGCGCATCAACTCGGCCATGTATTGATGGGCGAGCAGGACGCGAAGATTTCTTTGTTGAAGCGAGTGATTGAACACGCGATGAACACTTCGCTTTACAATGTGTATTTCGGCGACCAGCGCGATGCCTACGACGTGCGCGGTCGTACGGCGCACGAAGCGGTGTTCAACACGGTGAGTGGCGTGTTTCGTTGTCCGAACTCGCAACAAGGTTACTCGCCGTTCAGCACATGGACGCGCGGGCTGGCGTGGGCCATCTGCGGGTTTGCGGAGCAGGTGGAATTTCTCCGCTCGCTCTCGGATGAGCAAATTGAAATCGAAGTGCTGTTCAACGGGCGCAAGCCGTCAAAGGAGATGGCAAAGCTCTGGAAACGATTGAGCCGCTCCGCTGCGTCCGCCGCCATGTCTCCGGAAGAAATTCGCGGCTGGATGTTGCGCACCGCAGAAGCCACGGCGGATTTCTATCTGGAAAACTCCTGCGCCGATGGCGTGCCGATGTGGGATACGGGTGCGCCCAACTTGCATCGCCTGCCGACAAACTATCTCAACAAGCCGTCCGATCCTTACAATAAGTTTGAGCCGGTGGATGGCTCGGCAGCGGCGATTGCGGCGCAGGGTTTATGGCGACTCGGTCGTTACCTTGACGCAACACGCAACACGCAACACGGCCTCCGCTATCGCCAGGCTGCGCTCACCATCGCCCGGA
>JANNAO010000133.1:0-16475 GCA_031384405.1 Verrucomicrobiota bacterium
CGCTCTGAAAACAGCGCCCGTGCGAGCGGACGGTCGTCTCTTCTATGCTGATCTTCAGACCGGTCTGATGAAGGCGTTTCCATTGCCCCAGTTTGGCGGCTCGGCCATTTTGCCGAACGGCCTGACCGTGCATGGCTTCGGCGAGGATGCTGATGGCGAACTCTACGCGCTGGTGACCAACACTCCGGCCAATGGCACGGGTGGAATCGTCTATAAATTCGCCGCACTGCGCCTGACAATTCAGCGGATCGGCAACTCGCTGGACATCTCATGGCCTGTGGCGGGTGGACGATTGCAAACGCAGACCAACAGCGTGAGCGTCGGCCTCGGCACAAACTGGGTCACGCTGCCCGGCTCGACAGCCACCAATCGCGTCATCATCCCGATTGATCCCGCCAACGGCAGTGTGTTCTACCGCCTGGCGTTGCCGTGAGGTCGTGGATTCGATGTTGAACCGTCTATTTCGATCGGGTGTGATTCAAAGTGACGGTCAGCATTTGTGGTGGGAGTTCTCGCGCTGCGAGAACTCCGCCCGCGTACAGCGGGCGGAATCGGGCGACAAGGGATTGCGCCGCTGTACGCGGCACTACGCCTCGCAGCGCGAGGCGTTCCACCACCTGACCGTCACTTGAATCGCACCCATTTCGATCTGTCTCCGTGTGAGTCCGTGTCCATCCGTGGTAAAGAGTTCATTCCCTTGCATCGTTCTGGATAACCGACGCACCAGTCTGCCGTGATCGCGTTTGCCCGTCGTCCCTCTGCAAAAAATGTTTTCACCACAGGAATTACAGTTACGATGCCGCCACAATGACTCGATTGACCTCTCTCATCTTGGGCGGCTATTTGGCCTGCCTGATTTCCTGCAACGCACAAACCACCTCTACAACTCCTGCCGCAACGACCAACACACCGTTCAAGGTGAACATCCGCGTGGACGCTGCGAAGGAACTCGGTGCGTGGCCGGAAGTCTGGCGGTTCTTCGGCGCGGATGAACCCAACTACGCTTACATGACGAACGGTCGCAAGTTGCTCGGCGAACTGGGCGAATTGAAACCCAAGAAGGTTTATTTCCGCGCGCACAATCTGCTCTGCTCCGGCGACGGCACGCCCGCGCTCAAGTGGGGTTCAACCGGTGTTTATCGCGAAGACGCTGCGGGCAATCCGATCTACGATTGGACGATTCTGGATCGCATCTTCGACGCGTATCGTGATGCGGATGTTCGTCCGTTCGCACAGATCGGTTTCATGCCGGAAGCGATGTCCATCAAACCGCAGCCGTATCAGCACGTCTGGCATCCCGGTGTGCGTTACGAAGAAATCATGACCGGTTGGGCGTATCCGCCCAAAGATTACACGAAGTGGGAGGAACTTGTTTATCAGTGGGTGAAACATTGCGTCGAGCGCTACGGCAAAGAAGAAGTCGAGCAGTGGTATTGGGAAGTGTGGAACGAGGCCAACGGTCACTACTGGAAAGCGAAGCCGGAAGAATTCCACAAGCTGCACGACTTCGCGATCGCTGGCGTGCGCCGCGCCTTGCCGACTGCTCGCGTCGGCGGACCCGACTCCGCAGGCAGCGGCGGCCAATGGACGCGCAACTTTCTGGAACACTGTCTGCGCGGAACAAATTACGCCACCGGCCAGATCGGGACGCCGGTGGACTTCGTCGCCTTTCACGCGAAAGGTTCGCCCACGTTCACCAACGGCCACGTCCGCATGGGCATCTCCACGCACCTCCGCGCCATCAACGATGGTTTCAAAATCGTCGCGTCGTATCCCGAATTGAAACCCAAACCCATCGTCATCGGTGAGTCTGATCCCGAAGGTTGCGCCGCGTGTCAGGGCGCGCAAATGGGCTATCGCAACGGCACGATGTATTCGAGCTACACGGCGGCGAGCTTCGCGCGCAAACTTGAACTCGCAAAAAAACATGACGTGAACTTTGAAGGCGCGTTGACATGGGCGTTCACGTTTGAAGATCAACCGTTGTTCGCAGGCTTCCGCCAAATCGCCACCGGCGGAATTGATATGCCGGTGCTGAACGTCTTCCGCATGTTCAGCCGCATGGGTGGACGGGAATTGAACGTGACGAGCGACAGCGCGGTTACGCTGGATGACATGTTGAAGCGCGGTGTGCGCGAGAAACCCGACGTGTCCGCGCAAGCCACGCTCGATGGAAACAAGTTGAGCATCCTCGCGTGGCATTATCACGACGATGACTTGCCCGGCGCGGATGCAAACGTGACATTGGAACTCGCAGGCTTACCGCCTTCGATGAAGGGCGCGCGCGTGAAGCGTTACGTGATTGATGCCGAACACAGCAACTCTTACGAGGTGTGGAAGAAAATGGGTTCACCCGCGAAACCGACAGCACAGCAATACGCCGAGTTAGAAAGATCTGGCAAGCTTGCTGAGTTGAGTTCGGCAGAGCAGATCAAGTTCGAGGAAAGCGGCAGCGCGGTTGTGACATTCAAATTGCCGCGCCAGGCCGTGACGCTGCTGGTGATTGAACAGTAGCGGCGGGCATCTTTGCCTGCCGTAGAGCCGGGCTTCCAGCCCGGCGGAAAAAACCTCACGCACAACTAAGCGCGTTGGAAAATTCCGCACGTCTCTTGCAATCCACCGTTTTTTCCGGGCGGCAAGGATGCACGCCCTCCACGTCAGGCAAGGATGCCTGACGCTACAACCCGCTCAGTGCGCCGAAGTCTTGTGCGCGGCGGCAGTCTTCACCGGTGCATGAGCGGGCGCAGCTTCCTCGTGTTTCACGGCGCGAACCGCTTCGATGTGCGCCGCCGGATATTGAGGTTGAGCATGAACCGGCTCGGCGTGTGCGGTCGGCGCGTGCGCGTTAGCTTCAGCCTTCGCTGGCTCTGAGTGTTTCACCGGCTCGGCGGCGTGTGCAGCGGGTGCTTCGTGCGATTTCGTGTCCGCCTTCGCATCCGCGAGCAATCGGTTGATCTCAGGATGTTGCCCAAGCCATTGCACCTTGCCCGTGGCGATGTCATAAACCGCGCCGACAATCTGCACCTTGCCTGCGGCGGCAAACTCACGGACGAGCGCGCTCTTGGCGAAAATGTTTTCCACCTGCTGCCACACGTTCAATTCAATCGCGCGCGGAACAAGCTCCTCCTCCAGCGCGCTGACCTTCGCTTTTTCGGCGGCGGGTTTAATGAGGTTGATGAGCGACGGAAGATGACCGTGCAGTTCTGCGCCCTTCACGGCGGCGGTGACTGCGCCGCATTTGGTGTGGCCCATCACGATCAACAGCGGCGTGCCGAGATGCGTGACGCCATATTCAATCGTCGCCAACTCGCTCAAGCCCGCCACGTTCCCCGCGACACGAACGACGAAGAGATCACCCACGCCGCGATCAAAAATCATTTCCACGGGGTCGCGTGAATCCGAACAGGCGAGAATCGTCGCGCTCGGCTCCTGCCCGGCGGCGGCGAGTTCCGCTCTGCGTGCTATATCGAGATTGGGATGGATTGATTTCCCATCGGCGAAGCGGCCATTGCCTTCCTTGAGCAGCGAGAGCGTGCTGACCTGCAACATGCGCGTGAGCTTTTCAGAACCGGCGGGCGCGGAACTGTTCGCCGTGAGGCAACCCAGCCCGACGATCAAGATGGCAACGCAAAAGATTTTTTTCATAAGCAAGGCACGGCCAATCCGAGGCCGCTGAGTTTGTTATCGGCAGGAATGGGGTGGAGATTAAGCGGAAACAGGGAAGTTGGGGGCGGCTCTCAGTTTTTGGAAGGATCAGGTTTCTCTCATTAACACCCGGATTCATCCGGGTGTATGTGGGCGAAGATGGCGTGAACGGTTTTAACTGTTTCCGGGTCGTGATGTTTTGTCCACGCCTCAGCCAAACCGTTGAAACGGTTGTGGCTCACCATCGCCCCACACCGGGCTGAAGCCCGGTGTTAATGAGAGGTTGCCAATAACTGAGCGCCCTGAAGTTGGTTTAAGGAAGTTTCCAGCTTTACAACTATGCGCCGCACAAAGACGCTGGGCACGACAACACTTCGCGACATTTATGAAATGCACATCCCTGATCACTACAATCGCCTTCTGTTCGCTGACGACGCTGGCTGTCGTTGCCGCTCTGCCGCCTGACCAGCAAAAGCTCGCCGACGCCAACACGGACTTTGCCTTCAAGCTGGTGAAAGAAATTTCCAGGGAACAGCCGGAGAAAAATATCTTCATCTCGCCTTACAGCGTTTCCACGGTGTTGCAGATGGTGGACAACGGCGCGGGTGGAAAGACAAAGGAGGAAATACGGCAGACGTTGGGTCTGGCGGGGCTGACTCAATCGGCGCAGAACAAGGCCAACCGCGCGCTGAGTCGCGACATTGAATCGCAAACGAAGAAGCTGGTGCTGAACACGGCGAATGCGATCTGGTATCGCAATGGCATCTCGGTGAAGCCGGAGTTCATTGCGTGCAACAAGAAGTCTTACCAAGCCACGGTGGAAGGTCTGGATTTCGACAGTGCGGCGACGGTTGGAATCATCAACTCCTGGGTGAAGGAGAAAACGCGCGGCAAGATCACGAGCATCGTGGATGGGCCGATTGATCGGTTGACGCACATCTACCTTGCGAATGCGGTGTATTTCAAAGGACAGTGGGAAACGCGGTTTGAGTTGAGGGACACCAAAGATCGGGAGTTTTATCTGAGCGGCGGGCAACAGAAGAAAGTGCCGATGATGTTTCAGGGCGGAAAGTTTTCGTATCGGCGCGGGACGGGATACCAAGCGGTGCGGTTGCCCTACAAGGGTCACGATCTCGGCATGTATATTTTTCTGCCGGATAAAAATTCCAGCCCGGAAAAATTGCTGACGATCATGAATGGAGAAAACTGGCGACGCGTCACTGTGCCGGGATTCAATCAACTGGATGGGTCGCTCAACTTGCCGCGTTTCAAATTTGAGTATGGCGTTGATCTGGAGACGCCGTTGAAAGCGTTGGGGATTAAAAACAACTTCGACCTTGGAGCAGACTTCTCGGCAATGAGCGACAGACCATTATTCATCAGCCAAGCTAAGCAGAAAACTTTCGTTGAGGTGAATGAAAAAGGAACAGAGGCGGCAGCGGTGACGATCATGGTTCTTTCCGAAAGCTTTGGTGGAATGCCCCCACCAGAAACATTCGAGATGATCGTGGATCGTCCGTTTCTCGTCGTCATCGCGGATGGACTCACGCAAACCATCCTGTTCATGGGAATCATTTTTGATCCGGCGGGGATGTAGCCGGAGTGTGGCCGTCCCCGGCCACAGCGACGTGGTTGTTTGAGAGGCTTCTGAAAAATGGCGACGCTCGGTTTGTTCTAACCTTGCTGCCCCGAAAGTTTTCGGGGCACTCCGGGATCATTCGCTTCGCATCACCAGATCGAACACCCGCTGCACACCGATGCCATTGATGCCAGCCGCCGCGCGCAACACAGTCACATGTGTTCCTTGAGGTCGCCAGATTTCCTCCACGGTGTCCGCCCACAAAACGGTCGTCGGCAAACCCAGTGCCGCCGCCAGATGCGTGATGCCTGAATCGTGACCGACGAAACCGCGACAGCATTTCATCCGTTGCGCCAGTTCGACCAAAGGAACATTTTTGGCAACGACACAGCGCATTGGCGGCAACGCAGCAGCGAGCCGTTGCAATCTCTCGCCTTCCGCTTCGCCACCGACAAGCAGCAGATTCAGCGGCGTTTCGTTGATGAGTCGTGCGATGAGTTCCACCCAGTTTTCCTCTGGCCAATTCTTGCGCTCGCTGCCGCTGCCGGGATGTAAAGCGAGTTGATGGTTGAGAGTTGATGGTTGATGGCTGAAGACAAGACGCGGGGTGGCGTCGGCGTCGAAGATGGCGAGGCGTTCCAGGGGTTTCAGGAAAACATTCGTCGCATGAATCACATTCGTCTCATCCGGTCGGTGCGGGCCGGTGATGAATTGTCCGCGCGAACACCGCGCCACGTTGGTTTTGAAAATCTCGTCTGGGTCGTAGAGGTAGGAGAGGATGATGTTGAACTCGGAAAAATAATCGCGCAGGTCTTCGGATAACTCGCCGTTGCGCGCGAAGAATCCGGCCAGCCCGCGCGCTTCGATTGCTTGCACGCGATCCACGAGTCCGCCCGCCTGCGCAAGTTGAACGATGTGGGGATAGCCGAGGACTTCGAGGTGCGCTTGTGGAAATTGTTGTCGCACGGCAGCGAGGGCGGGCAGCGTGAGAATGAAATCTCCAATCGCGCCGCCACGGATGACAAGGATTTTACCGCGAGTCATGGTTCAGTCGGAAAATTTTACCACGAATGAAAAACGGATTGATGGATTGGTGGATGGTCGAACTTTTCCGCAGGGCAAATCCAATTATCCAACAATCCATCGGGGAATCCAAGTCCATCCGTGGTTAAACTCACATCGCGCGGAACACGGTCAGGCCGAGTGCCACCACGAGCAGCGCGAACGCGAGCCGGATGGCACTGCCAATCTTGATCCGTTTTTCAGTTGCCGTGGCCCAGTTCAACAGATCACGCAGCCGCCACGGCCACATGGTGAACCAGATTCCCGCCACGGCCAGCACGTAGCCCCAGCCTTGGATCAGATAAACCCACGGCGTTTCGCCAAGGTGAGGCCGCCCGGAATCAACCATGAGTTTTGCGATCAACAGGAACATCACAGCCAATCCGCGCACTGCGAGATAGTCCTGCACGAAAAAACACGCGCCGATGCCCACGCCAGCAAACGCAGCCATCAGGTAAGGCTTGATCGGTTTGAAATCAGCAATGGGTTCTACGTTCACATTCCAAACGAACCACGCCGTGCCGAGCAGCATCAGCGCGATGCCGGTTGGGACGTGACGCGGGAATTTTTTCGCGGCAGCACCGAACTCTTTCGGTCGCGCCAAGCCATAAACCTGCGGCACGGCCATGCCGCAGCCGAGAAGAATGGACAACAAAGACAATTTCATTGAGGCAGAAGTAAATCAGGAACAAGCCGCTGCTGAAATAAAAAACTGAGAGAGCGGAGGATGAGGGGCGTGATTCATATAATGCACGATTTGGACTGCGGCGGAAAGCGGAGTGCCACGGCGTTCTGGAATCAAGGGCAAACAACTCAACGCCTCTTGTCACCACGCCTACCTCCAATCCCTTATCGGCTTTTATTGAGGCTCGTAACATTGAGTGACAGGACTTTGGCGCGAGCGGAGCGCGGCAGCCTGCTCGCGATGACTATCGGAGTTCACGCCGCTTCAACGTTCGATACGCCAAAGACTTCGCGCGTCGAAGCGGCATCAATGCCGCGCTCCGGTTCAGGGGTTCAAGGCGCGAGCTTTCAGATCGGGAAATTCTCTCCCCGAACTAGGCGGAGAGGATTTTTTGATTCAGTAAGGCAACGGGAAACGCGCGGTCAGTTCACGCACCCGCCGACGGACATTCGCGATACCATCCAAGTTTTTGATGTCCATCAACACTTCACTGATCATGTCGGCGATGGCGGCCATCTCGACTTCCTTCATGCCACGCGTGGTGCTGGCCGGTGTGCCGAGACGGATGCCGCTGGCTTGAAACGGCGAGCGCGTCTCGAACGGAATCGTGTTCTTGTTCGTCGTGATGCCAGCTTCGTCCAGCGCGATCTGGCAATCTTTGCCGGTCAAATTTTTCGCGCCTACATCCACGAGCATGAGGTGATTATCTGTGCCACCGCTCACAAGACGGAAGCCGTTGTGTTTCATTCCGTCCGCGAGTGCCGCCGCGTTCTTCACGATCTGCTGTTGGTAAGTCTTGAACGTCGGTTGCGCGGCTTCATGGAAACAGACCGCCTTGCCTGCGATGACGTGCATCAACGGCCCGCCTTGGATGCCGGGGAACACCTGCGAATCAATTTCCTTCGCATACTTCTCGCGCGTGAGGATCAATCCGCCGCGCGGCCCACGCAACGTCTTGTGTGTGGTCGTCGTGACAAAATCTGCGTGTTCCATCGGGCTGGGATGAACCCCCGCCGCCACAAGCCCGGCGATGTGTGCGATGTCCGCCAGCAACATCGCTCCGACTTCGCGCGCGATCTCGCCCATGCGTTTGAAATCAATGACACGCGGATACGCGCTCGCGCCCACGGTGATCATCTTTGGCTTGTGTTCACGCGCCATCGCCGCGAGTTGATCGTAATCAATCCGCTCGTCTTCCTTGCGAACGCCGTAGTGGACGATCTCAAAAAACTTGCCGCTGAAATTCGCCTTGTTGCCGTGCGTCAGATGTCCGCCGTGGCTCAAATCCATCGTGAGCAGTTTGTCGCCGGGTTTGAGAAACGCGAAATAGACCGCCATGTTCGCGCCGCTGCCGGAGTGCGGCTGCACGTTGGCGTGTTCTGCGCCGAACAATTTCTTCGCGCGATCAATGGCGAGTTGCTCCACCACGTCCACATTTTCGCAACCGCCATACCAACGTTTCTTGGGATAACCTTCGGCGTATTTGTTCGTGAGCACCGAGCCTTGCGCTTCCATCACCGCAGGACTGGTGAAATTTTCGCTGGCGATGAGCTCGATGTTTTCCTGCTGGCGCAGGCGTTCGTGTTCGATGGCGCTGGCGATCTCGCTGTCAACGCGGTTCAATTTTAGTTCAGGTGATGTCATTGTTGTTTCCATCTTGAGAACGCGGCGCTCGTGACGGCCGCCTTCAAATTCAGTGTTGAGAAAGTTATCGAGAATCTGCTTGGCCAGATGCGTTGGCGTGAATTTACCGGAAAGACAAAGCACGTTCGCATCGTTGTGCTTCCTCGTCAGTGTGGCGGACTCGGCATCCGTGACCATCGCGGCGCGCACGCCTTGAACCTTGTTCGCCGTGATGCTCATGCCGATGCCCGTGGTGCAAACGAGCAGGCCGACTTCCGCCGTGTGTTCCGCCACGCTGTTGGCGACGAGCAATGCGTAATCAGGATAATCCACCGACTCCGTTCCGTGGTGCGTTCCAAAATCGTTGAAGCTGACGCCGCGCTCGCGCAGATATTTCTTGAGCGCCTCCTTCAACTCGAATCCGCCGTGGTCTGCACCGATGGCCACACGCGCCGTCCGACCCGCAGCCACCGCACGCACCATGATATTCGTTTCACCTTGCTCGATGAAACGCACGAGCGATGCGATGCCTTGCTCGATCTGATCGCGACAGTTCAAATAAACTTCGTAAGAACCGCCGATGGGATCGCTGATGTCCTTCTCGAACGTGTCCAACGTGTCGTCGAACTCGCGCAGGAGAAACGTTTTTTCCGCCGCCTGCGGATAAAGCAACATCACGGTATCCACATGGCTGTGGGTCATGCCGAGGATGTAATCCGCTTCCTTGACCATCTGCGCGGTGAGCATGTGGCTGCGTTGGCGGGCGATGTCCACACCGATCTCCTTCATGGCTTGAACGGAATAAACGCTCGGCGGCTGACCATCAATCGCGCCCAGCCCGGCGGAGACGGCGCGATAATCAGATCGTCCCTTCGTGGCATGGCGAAACAACGCCTCGGCCATCGGACTGCGGCAAATGTTGCCTGTGCAAATAAATAGAAAGGTCTTCATCGAATCAGCGGCGGGAAGTGTGGTCAGCGATTCAAAATCGTCAACCCCGAATACATTCAGAAAATTAGAACCATGCTTGGCCGACAGTGAACGCGCTTGACTATCACACAGCAAAGCCAAGCCGCCGCCGCTGGTCGTAAAAGTTGTGACTCAACCATGCGACAACATGGCAACTCGTGGATGAGAAGCGCGATCTCGATCCATTCGCACTGCTCACCGGTAAACATGGAAGGACTTCGTCACGAACAAGTCCATGCAAAGTGCATTACCATTGGCTGGTGGCCCGGATTCAAATTTTCTCTTGGGCTGCTTCAATAGCCGGTTGTTGTCTTGGTTCTTTCTCCAGAAATCAAACATCGCGCAACGCGATGACTTTCCGAAAATTGTGTTGAAGGAAACCCGTTCACTTCCATTCCCCAAGATTGATTTCAAAAAGCCCGCCGACAAATCTCGCCACGACAAGTTGGTGTTGCTGGTGGACAAACTGTTGGGGTTGATGCCCAAGCTGCGCGCCGCCACGTCGGATTCAGAAAAGGCCACGCTCCAAAACGCCGTCGCCGCCACCGATCAGCAGATTGACGCACTGGTCTATGACCTCTACGGCCTGACGGAAGACGAAATCAAACTGGTGGAAAGCGGCGGGAAATAATTTTTCGGTTGGACGGTTTTTGTCCTACCCCATCGCGTAAGTTGTGAAAAAACAACAACGCGATTATGGGATTAACGATTCATTACACACTGACAGCGACCAGAAAACTGGATGAGAAAGAAGTCCGCCAACGAGTTCAACAAACGGCGAGGCTGGCGTGGCGGATCGGCTGTGAATACGTCGGCAAGGTTCTTCCCTCTGCTGCGAGCGACCCCCACGCGCCAGCGTGTTTCAATTCACGAGCCGATAATGAGCGGCGCATGCTCGGTGGCTCGCGCACGCGTGGCTGGTTAGTGGAAATATTGCCGGGCGCGGGTTGCGAAACGATCACGCTCGGCCTGTGTCAACAATACCGCTTGGTAACGCGTGATCCGAAAGGCCGCCAGAAACATTGGTGGCCCGTTTATCAACCGGACGGCTGGATGTTCAATGCCTTCTGCAAGACTTACTACGTCGCCGAACATGGCTCGAACATTTTGTCCAATGCCACGAACGCATCATCCACCTCCTGGATTTGTGGTGCCGGGCGGATGTCAGCGTGCGCGTCCATGACGAAGGCGGTTTCTGGAAAAACCGTGACCGCAAACTGCTGGCCGCTCAAATCGGCGACATAAATCTATTCCGCAAAGTCGCGCAAAGTCGGGAGTGCAGTTGACGGCCAAACGGGACCTCAAATCTCCAGTTGCTTCTCAAACCGCGTGAGATTGCGATTGCCGTTCTGGTTCACCACCACCACGTCTTCCAACCGCACGCCGCCGAGTCCGGGATAGTAAAGCCCCGGCTCGACCGTGACCACTTGGCCCGCGACAAGTTTGCCCGTGGAGAATTGTCCCATGCGTGGCGACTCGTGGATATCCAAGCCCAGTCCGTGTCCTGTGCCGTGAAAAAATCCTTCCATGCGTCCGTTGCGCCGCCCGGTCTTGTAACCTTGTTGCTCGAAAAACTCGACGATGGCGTGATGCACTTCATTCGTGGGAACTCCGGCGCGGATTTTTTTGAACCCGATCCCCTGCCCTTTGAACACCGTTTCATACAATCGCCGCTCGCCTTCGCTCGCCTTGCCACGCACCACCGTGCGCGTGATGTCGCCGAAGTAACCGGTCTTGGCGGAGCGCGGAAAAATATCAATGATGATTGGCTCGTTCGCGCGCAACGGCCCGAAGCCGCGCTCATGCGGATCGCAACCCTGGATGCCGCCCGCCACAATCGTGTTCGCCGGAAGTCCGCTCGCTTGCAAAATGGCGCAATCAATCACCGCGCGAAGTTTCTCAGATGTGAGCGCGACATTATGAAACAAGAGCCGCCGGTCGCGCCCAATCTTCGACGCGCGCAACACCAACATCGCCTCTGACATGCCGACCTCCGCCATCATCAACGCGGCACTGATCTTCTTCACTTCGGCTGCGTCTTTGATTTCGCGTTCAGGAAAGAAATTTCCTTTCGTCGTCGTCAGGCTTACACCGAGCTTTTTTAATTCCCCGGCCACACCGAACGGAAAATTCGGTGGCACGACGACGCTGCGGACTTTCTTCTCACGCAAGATCGCGGCGATGACGTGTGCGTGACCCGGCGATTTCACACCTTGCTTGCGCAAACTCTCCTGATACTTGCTCAACGCCAATGCCCGACAATGCGGTGCGGAACGCGACGCGCGGTCAATCTCCAGATCGCTCAACACGATGTAGTGCCGCCCGCCCAGACGCAGATAGATGAACGGATCGGGCACGAACATGCCGACAGCGTAAAGCATGTTCGCGTCATGCTCGCTGTCAGCCAGCATCAACAGATTATCGGATTTGCTCATGGACGTTTCGTTGGAGGGATTGATCTTCTGAATTGAAACTTCAAACACCAAACAGCCGGTCGCCTGCGTCGCCCAGACCAGGCACGATGAAGCCGCGCTCGTTCAACTTCGTATCAATCGCCGCTGTGAAGATTTGGATCGTCGGACAATGCTTCCGCACATGGCGGATGCCTTCGGGCGATGCGACAAGATTCACGAGGCGCACATCATGCGCGCCAAGTTCCTCCAGCAAATGCATCGCAGCCACCGTGCTGCCACCCGTCGCCAACATCGGATCAATCAAGATGACTTCGCGCTTCCGCAAATCCTTCGGCAGACTCTTGTGATAGAACTGCGCGGCCAGAGTTTCTTCCTGACGCTTCAAGCCGATGAAACCCACGCGCGCTTTCGGGATCAATTGCAGAATGGAATCCAACATGCCGAGTCCCGCGCGCAACACTGGCACGAGTACCACTTCACGACTCAGCCGTTTCCCCGTCGTCTTTGCCAGCGGCGTGCGTACAGGAACTGTTTCCGTGGCGAATGTCCTCGTGGCTTCGTAAATCATCAACGCCGCCACCTCGCTCAACACGCGACGAAATTCCTGCGGCTGGGTTTGCTCATCGCGCAAGCGCGTGAGGTTGTGCTGCACCAACGGATGCGTGATGACCGTGACGCCCTTCATGGTTCAACGCAGAAATGTGGAGGTGATGAAATACATCCGACCCGCTTCGAGCTTGGGCGATTCCATACCGATGTCCAACTTCACCACCGGAGCTTCGCTCTTGCCGAGGATGCCGAACAAGTCCGCGAAATCCACACGCTGCCGATATTCGATGATGCTCGCACTGCCTTTGATGTTCGCGATCTTCTCCGCGCGATCCACCGCCACATCGAACCCGCCGAGTTCATCCACGAACCCCAGCTCCTTCGCTTCTTTGCCAGAGAACACACGCCCATCCGCATAGTTCGCCCAATCACTCACGAGCGCGCGACAATCCTTGTTCATGTCACGGGCAGCTTTACGACCTTCACCGACCACGGATTTGAACTTGTTGTAAGTCTCATCAATCAATTTCTGCACCATCGCGCGTTCTTCCGGCGGAATGTCTGCCTGCAAACGATCTCCACTGAGCATGTCCTTGAACTTTCCACTCTTGTACACATCCGGTCGCAACCCGATCTTGTCCATCAACCCGCGATAATTATACCCGTGCATGATCACACCGATGCTGCCCGTGATCGTGAGTTCGTTCGCCACGATCCATTCGCACGGCGCAGCCACGTAATAACCGCCGGAAGCCGCCAACGAACCCATAGATACAATCACCGGCTTGCTGGAATCCTCCTGAAACGTCCGCAACGCATTCGCGATATCATCCGACGCCAGCACTTCACCACCGGGAGAATCCACGCGCAAGATCACCGCCTTCACATCCTCGTCCTCCTCCGCGCGCTTCAATTGCGCCTTCACGATTTCCACCATGTTGTAAGCACTGCGATCCCCGGAATAACTTGAGATGATCCCCTTGATGGGCACGACCGCGATCTTATCCGAGCCACTATGATCTTCGACGACGACTTCATCCAAGCGCGGCCCGCCGTGATGATGGGCACCGCCAACGTTCCCCATCCCGCTGAACACGCTGCTGACATTGATGAGCACACTCACCATCAGGAACATGAAGAGCAGGCTTGAAATCAGAATCCAACCCCAGCGCCTCGGCTGACGCGTGGGCGGCGGCGCGGTGATGACGGGTGGAGGCGTGTGAAAAGGCGGAGGCACTTCGGGAAACGGCGGTGTATTGCTTTCCATAATGCCCGCACGCTAGCCAAACCCGCCAAACGCAGCAAGCGGATTGCTCAACAGCCCATCGCGCAATGACGCCTCCAGCATTGCAGCGGCAGGTCGGTGCGCCGTGGCGACGGAATCCTATACCATCTGACAAAATTCATCTCCGGAAGCCGAACCCACCCCCAACCCCTCCAGGGAGAGGAGCGACACAGAACGCGCTCGCAAAATAGTTCCCCTCCTGGGAGGAGCTGGGGGTGGGTTGCTTTCGGCAGGAAATTCTTTTTGGCAACCGTTCTAGGTGTCGCTTTTCAAGCACAGACGAACACAAGCGGACACGAATTTTTCGCACCGAAGAATTACGACGAGACTCAAGCCGTCATCATCTGCGTCCTGTGATCCCCACGAACAGGCTGCTTGCGCCTGCTGGTAATTTTGACAACTATGATTGCGTGAGAAACGACCTCATAGCCATTGATTGTGCTGCTGGCCACTGCATTTGCTCACCCGCAGCAACTCCAGGACAAGCGGTAGCACATTGTAAAACAACGGCTCTCTTCCTTGTCGGAAACGGTTTGAAGTGAACAGTAGCCGGTGTGGCGAAATGGCAGACGCACGGGACTTAAAATCCCGGGACTATAAAAAGTCGTGTGGGTTCGAGTCCCACCACCGGCACCAAACTTGATAATCCCCTTTGTTTATAGGATTTTTATCAATTTTGGCGACTCACCTTAAAGTGAGTATTGTATGCAAATTGTAAGCAAATTAGCCGTCCGTTCACTGTGGTTCAAGCAAACTTAACCACTCCTAACAATTCAACCTTTGGCGGAGATGCGCTGTTCAGAAGGCTAAACGCAACGCTCTAGCCGCTTCAATCCCCGGTCTATTTCGCTGTGCTTGATTCCTGGAGAGCAACCTTGGCAACCGCGTCAGCGATTTCCAGACAGATGACCGAGGCGATTTTTGTCAGGCACTTCGGCGGGAAGATCAATGCTCATCTCGCTCGCGGTCTGATTCACCTGGGAACTTGCCTGCTCACACCTTCCACGGCCCACGATAGTCACGCGTCAACCACTTCGCATCACCACTGCCTTTGGCGAATTGAAGCTTCTCCGGATCCCAGCCGATCTTTGTCTGATGCGCGTAGGCGAGGTTCATCAAATGACAGCAGATGGCCGTGCGTCCGCCAATGTGCTCGTTCGTGATCGGGGCTTGGCGGGATTGAACGCACTTGAGGAAGTCACTGACATGGTTTTCGGTTTGGTAAAGTTTCACCGTCGCGTCCTTCAGATATTGATCGCGCGCAATCCGCAGTTGCTGGCTTAGGCTCGTGTCTTCCTCCACGTCCTTGCCTTTGAAGGAGGCGATGGTTTTGCCATCTCGTTCAAAGATGAATCGGCCTCGGTTCACACGCACTCGACCCTCCTTGCCTACGAAGTCCACGCCGAACCCGGTCACATGCTTTACCGCGATTCCGTTTGCATAGATCAACTTCGCTCCCTCCTTATCGCCCGCTTTTTCCGGAGGCAAAATCTGCACCGGCCCGCTCGCGTCCATACCCAAACCCCATTGCGCGATGTCGAGGTGATGCGCGCCCCAGTCCGCGACCTTGCCGCCACCGAATTCGGAATAGCTGCGCCAGTGGGGAAAGCCCTGGTGGACGCCGCGCGGGCTGAGAATCGAGTTGTAAGGCCGCATCGGCGCCGGGCCGAGCCAGAGATTCCAATCCAGACCGCGCTCAAGCGGCTCTTCGGGCAGATTGCACGGAATCGGCGGCTCGCCAAAACTGCACTCCACACTTTGAATCTTTCCGATGACGCCGTTGCGAACCAGTTCACAGGCGACGCGGAATTCATTCATCGAGCGCTGCATCGAACCCGTTTGCAACACGCGCCCATGCTTCGTCACAGCTTGCATGACTTCGATGGCCTCATGAATGTTGTGCGTGAGCGGCTTCTCGCAATACACATCCTTGCCCGACCGCAACGCCGCGAGCGTGATGATCGCGTGCCAGTGATCCGGCGTCGCGATACAGACAGCGTCAATGTCTTTGCGAGCGATCAAGTCGCGAAAATCATTGTAGGCCGCACAACCATCGGACTTCGCACCTGCCCCTGGCGATGGCTCGTAAAACTCGTCCACTGTCTTCTTCGCATCCTCCCGCCGCGTGGTGTCCACATCGCAGACGGCGACGACACGCGTGATGTTTTGGCCGAGAAAAGCCCGGAGCAACCCGCGTGATTGTGTGCCCATGCCGATGAAGCCCATCGTCAGGCGCGAGTTGGGTTTGGCGTCCGCCGCCCAGACGTGCGACGGCAACAAGTGTGGAAACGCAATCGCCCCCACACCACCCAGCATTGATGACTTGATGAATCCGCGTCTCGTTTGTTTGGCCATGAAGTTATAATTTAGGAAAATTAGAGAACCGCCAGAAAAAATATCATGTGAGTCTTCGACAGAGGACTCCAGTCGCACCAACGACACCAGGGTGTGAGTGAAACAAGGGGGATCGTCCTCGTGCTCGTCGTCGTCCTCGTCCTCGAATTCCAACCGAACAAGTCGAGGACGAGGACGAGTTGATATGGGTAGTTGGCAGGAGGCCGCACCGGATGCGAACCTCCCGCCGTTATGACTACACTACCCAAAAATAATCCGATAAAAACCGACAAAGTAAAACTCATAAAACTCTCCGCTGATGTGCATCGG
>JANNAO010000136.1:0-10166 GCA_031384405.1 Verrucomicrobiota bacterium
TGGAAATACAGACTCCACCAACACGCCGCCCGCAACGACTCACTCCAGATCGCAGCTTGAAGGAAGAATTTTGTCTCACACCCCAACGGATTGAGGAACACCCAAACGACTTGCCAACTCGGCTTGAGTCACTCCACCATCTGCGCGGGCCTTTTTCAACAGCCCTCGTAGTTTGTCGTGGGCATCATCGGCAATAACTTTCACGGGGAGGAGCATACTTGGGTTGATAGAATTATCCCAAATTCGGATACACTCTGCTTGCAATTTTTGCGGGTTGCAGGCAGTCTTGGCACATTGATGCAGTTGGCAATTTTCAGCACCTACGATCCAGCGTCCATACAGACGCCTGCCGGTCAACTTTTGAAGTGGATTGGCAACAAGCAGAGGTACGCAGCGCAGATTGCATCTCAATTTCCCCGGACTTTTCGCAGATACATTGAACCGTTCATCGGCAGCGGAGCAGTGCTGGCCACGCTTGCTCCCAGTGATGGAGTTGCTTCGGATGTTTTTCCTCCGTTGGTAGATATTTGGCGGGTGCTTGTAGCTGACCCAGAAAAGTTGAAACGCTGGTATGCAGCGCGTTGGCAATGTCAGGCTAAAGGCGATAAAGTAGCTGAATACGAGAAGATCAAAGCCGCCTATAATTCCAATCCGAACGGAGCTGATTTGTTGTTTCTTTGTCGCTCCTGTTATGGAGGTGTCGTCCGTTTTCGTAAAAGTGACGGGTTTATGTCCACGCCTTGCGGGATTCATGACCCAATTCACCCGAAAAAATTCAACCAAAGAGTGGATGATTGGCATCAACGAGTAGCCCGAGTCCAAGTGATCCAAGCCGATTACCGAGAAGTGATGGATGAAGCCGTGGAGGGTGATCTGATTTATTGCGATCCGCCCTATACTTATACGCAAAGCATTCTTTACGGGGCGCAATCATTTCGATTGGAGGAATTGTTTGAGACCATTGAGCGATGCAGAAGCCGGGGTGTTTTTGTTGCGTTGAGCATTGATGGTACAAAAAAATCCGGTGATTTGTCCTGCGATCTGAAAATTCCCTATGGTCTTTTTGAACGCGAGTTGGTTGTGAACTGTGGACGCTCAATGCTCAAGAGATTTCAGATGGGGGGGCGTTCCTTGGAAAAAGAAGAAATCACTGATCGCTTACTCCTGACGTATTAAGTGAGCAAGCAGGGGCGTTTCTAAAATGCAAGCACCCGATAGTCGAGCAGAGGCGAGAATCAAACAACACGGCGGCTGGCCGCTGAAATAAATCCACCAACATGGGACTGACGATTCATTACAACCTGACCGCGCCTGAATCATGGACTTTGGAAGAAGTTCACGCGCGATTCGAAATTATTTCCGACTACGCCCGGCATTTGGCGTGTGCGAACGTCAGTGCGGTGTTGCCCGCACATGAAAAGATTGGGATCACTGACAAGCTGCATAAAGTCGGGCGCGGACTGGCGCACCGATATGTTTCAATTGCGCCCGAAGAAGGATGGGTGCTGATGATTGACGTTGGTGAAGGATGCGAACCGCTCGTGCTAGGTTTGTGCAAATATCCAGCAAGCTGGCGTTGTCAGCACGGACGTTCGATGCGTCGCTGGCATCCTACCAACATCAGCAGTGCGTGGCAGTTCAGTTGGTTTTGCAAAACGCAGTTCGCTGGAAAACACGGATCCGCTCATTTCGTTCGATGCCATAAGATCGTCATCAGCCTGCTGGATTTTTGCCGCAAGGGTGGCATGGAAGTGACCGCGCAGGATGAAGCTGGTTACTGGGAAAATCGGAATGACGTGGAACTCTTGAAAAAGCTCCGCAAGAGCGAGGCCATGCTGGCAGCGTTCGGCGGTTTTTTTAAAGACAAGATTGACCGAAAGTCCGGGCGGAAAGTTGAATCACCCATCTTCGATTACGCAAACTTCGAGCACTTGGAGCACGAGGGTTGGCAGTGTTATGGAAATGTTTTTGCGAACCTCAAACAGCACGGCGGCTGGCCGTTGAAATAGGAGACACGAATGGCTTTCACCGATTTTCCAGAACAAACGCAGGGCGTCACGTTGCTGCAACGGTCATTGCAGCGCGGGCGGCTCGGCCATGCGTATCTGTTTTCCGGCGGTGACCTTCAAACGCTCGAATCTCTCGCGCGCACGCTGGCCAAGACGTTGAATTGTCAGCGCGCCGACAAAGCAGGCGGCGTGGCGACGGACTGTTGCGATGACTGTTCCTCCTGCAAAAAGATCGAAGCTGAAACTCACGGCGACATCCATTGGGTGCGACCGGAATCCAAGTCGCGCATCGTCTCGGTGGATCAGATGCGGGAGTTGATGCAGCAAATTCAACTCAGGCCGAACGATGCTGAGTTCAAAGTGTCGGTGATCGTGGCGGCGGATCGGTTGAATCCGCAGGCGGCGAATGCGTTTCTCAAGACTCTCGAAGAACCGCCGCCGAAGTCTGTGTTGATACTGTTGACCACCGAGCCAGGCCGGATTCTGGAAACCATCATCTCGCGGTGCTTGCGATTAAACTTTGGCGGTGAAGGCACGCGACGTTGGGATGATGCCACACAGAATTGGCTGAATCGCTTTGGCGAGATGGCGGGCGCGGAGCAGAAAAGTTTGATCGGGCGTTATCGTTTGATGGACGTGCTGGCGGCGCGCTTGACGGAGATGAAGACGAGCGTGGAGGAGGAATTGACCGCCAAGTCGCCGCTGGAAAAATACGAGGACATAGACAAGGACTTGCGCGAGCAATGGGAGAAGGAACTCGCCGCTGCGATCGAGGCGGAATACCGGCGGCGGCGTGGCGACTTGTTGCTCGGCCTACAATGGTGGCTGCGCGATGTGTGGTTGCACACGCTGGCAAGTGGGCGTGAGTTGTTGAGTTTTCCCGATGCAGACAGCGCAGCGAATGTTGCGAAACGGATCACGCCAGCGCAGGCGCGCGATAATCTGCGCGTGATGGAACAGACGCAGCGGCTGTTGTTCTCAAACGTGCAGGAGGCATTGGCGTTGGAAGTGGGGTTGTTGAAGCTGACTCTCTGACGTGTCGTCCAGGTCTTCGCGACAGAAATCTTGCCATCGTAGAGTTGCTGGTTACAACATCCCGCATTGATGACCACGCCCGGCAGCAGCGATCTCGAAAACCCTTTCGTCTCTAAAAAACTGCCCTGGCTGATTGGCGCGGCAATCCTCCTCTACCTCGTCACGCTCAGTCATTGGGTCACGCTGGGTAGTTTGGAAAACATCGCGCACGTTGCCGGATGGAATCCATCGCCCACTCCAGCGCGTCCGCTGGCGTGGACGGTGTTCGCCGCGTTCGGTCTGTTGCCGGACGCGTGGATTCCGCTCGCGGCAAATCTCTTCACGGCGATTGTCGCGATGTTGGTTCTCGCGCTGCTCGCGCGGTGCGTGTCGCTATTGCGTTACGATGTGTTGCCGGAAGGCGATGTCCGCAAAGGCTCGCAAATCGGTCTGCTCACCATCAAGTCCGCGTGGATGCCGCCAGTGCTGGCGGTATTGATCTGCGGATTGCAACTCCGTTTCTGGGAACACGCCACCGCTGCCACGGGTGTAATGCCTGCGCTGTTGTTGTTCGCGTTTGCCGTGCGTTGCCTGCTGGAATTCCGCATCAACAAAAATGAATCCCACCTCGCGCTCGGCATGGCGACCTTCGGCGCGGGAATGGCGGACAACTGGGTCATGCTCGGTTATTTCCCGGTGCTGATCGCGGCGTTGATCCGATTGAAAGGTTTCAGCCCGTGCTTGAATCTGCGTTTTCTGTTTCGCATGGCGGCGTGTGGTCTTGGGGGAATAGCACTTTGTCTTCTGCTACCGATGTTGGTGACGCTGATCTCGTCCGGCTCAAGCGAGATGTGGGCGATGCCTCTCGAACATCTCAAAACTCAGAAGCGCATGTTGGAATTGTTGAAGCTCGCTCCGTTTCGCTTGCTCGCGCTGATGGGGCTGATTCCGTTTTTGATCCTGTCCGTGCGTTGGAAATCCCACACGATCCAGCCCGCCGACGACACGCCGCAGGGCGTGTTCATGGCCAAAGCGATGGGGCATTTCATCCATGCGCTGTTTCTGGGACTGGCGTTGTGGCTGGCGATTGAGCCGCGAGTCGGGCCGAAGGATTTTGACGCGGTCGCTATCTTTCTCGTCCAAGGTTTCCTGTGGGCGATGGTGGCGGGCTACTGCGCGGGCTACGTGCTGTTGTTCAAGCAAGGCACGGTTCAACGACGCCTGTCAAAATCCGCCGCCAATGTCGTCCGCCTGCTTCTGCTCGCGATGACAGCGTTGTTGCTGTGGAAAAACTTTGGCTCGATCCAACTCACGAACAGCGCGGCCACGAGGCAATTCGCCAAAGCACTCGCGGATGATTTGCCGGAGGGAAAAGCCGTCGTGCTCAGTGAGGAACGACAGACGCTGCTGATGTTGCGGGGCGAACTCGGCGCACGCGGTCGCGCGCGTGACGTGATGCTGGTGGACACGCCGCAACTGATCTCGCCTCGTTATCATGTGTTGATGGCTGCCAAGTACGGACCGCGCTGGCCGGTGGTGCTTGGCACAAACGCGTCGGAGCGGATCACGCCTGACGTGTTGGTGAAGACGGTGACTTTGCTGGCGGAAAGAGAGACGATATTCTACGCGCATCCGAGTTCGGGATTGTTCTTCGAGAAGTTTGCGGGCGAATCCAAAGGCGCGGTTCAACAACTGGCGTTGCGAACGAGCGAGGAAATTTCCGCCACGCACTCGAGCACTCAACTCTCAGAGATCGAAGCTCTGTGGCAAACGCGGTGGTCATCACATTTGAAAAAACTCACCGCGCAGATCGCCGCCCAGCGAGCGAGTGGTGCGCGCTGGAAAAATCCATCGCTCCAGTGGCTGCTCGTGACGGAGCAAGAAAACAAGACGGCAACGTTCCTGAGCGGCGCGGTTTCCAAAGCGATGAATCATTGGGGAGTTCAGTTGCAGCGAGCCGGGCGCGGTGGCGAAGCGATGGAATGGTTTCGTCGCACCATCGAGTTGAACCCGTCCAATCTCTCCGCGCTTATCAATCTGGAATATGCCGAACGCCGGGCACGCGGGGAAAACGCGCCGCTCGCGATGGCGTGGGCGCGTGAGCAGTTCGCGGGTGTTTTCGATCAATACCAGAGATGGTACGAAGTCATTAGCCGCAACGGCCCCGTGGACGAGCCGACGTATCAGTTGCAAACGGGGAGATTGCTTCTGAGCACCAAGAATCCGCGTCAAGCCGTCGCCGCGTTCAAACGTTGCGCGGAACTTTGCCCCAACTGGCCGATGCCGAAATTGTTCGAGGCGCAAAGCTACAATCAGACGGGCGCATTCGCGCGCGCGCTGGAGTTGACCACGGAACTGGAGCGCAACCCTGAACTCTTCCGGGGCGCAGGACTCGCCCGGCTGTTGCAATGCCGCGTCAACGCGCTGCGCGGATTGAATCGCACGAACGAGGCAGCAGCGGTCATCGAGCAATCCGTTTCCAAACACGCGACGCACATTGAAGTGATCTCGACCGCAGCCACGCTCTGCGCTGAGAGCGGAAAGTTCGAGCGCGAACTGGAGTTGCTGGCGGAATTATCCACGCGCGTGAAACAGGACGCGGGATTGTGGACGCGTCGCGGGCTGGCGGAGTTCCGGTTGGGCCGGAACAAACAGGCGGCGGAGACGCTGACTCGCGCGTTGGACCTCGCGCCGGACGATGTGCAGACGCGTTTGCTTCGAGCAGTGGCTCGACTCGGTGACGGGCAAACGGATGCGGCTCGCGCGGATTACGAGTTGTTGCTCAAGAATCCGGGCAGTGCGCAACCGGCGTTGTTCGGTCTCGGCAACATGGCGTGGAACGCGCAGGACACGAACGCCGCCATCCGTTACTACGAACGATTCATGTCCAACAACGCCGCGCTGACTCCGCAGGCCGGCGTGGTCTCTGAGCGGTTGAAGCAGATGCGGGAGGAGCAGTAGTAGCGCGCCCGTTGATCATGCAACCCCGGGCATCGTTCATCGAGGCTCAAACAGTTGTTTCGCTGGAATCCCTAAAACTGCGGCGCGCGACAATCCATCGGCGATTTTTTGAAGATTGACCGGCATCTGCAACAAATCTAAGCTCTCCGTCCTGATTTTTGAGCATCCGGCCAACCGCCGGCTGTCTCTCCCGGAGAGGAAGTGAATTGGATTGACCGAGATTAAATTAAAAAAAGGCGAGCCAGTGGATAAAGCCCTGCGCCGCCTCAAGAAGAAGATTGACCGCGAAGGCACGTTAAAAAATGTGCGCATGCGCCGTTCTTACGAGAAACCCAGCGAAAAACGCCGGCGTAAGGAAAAAGTCGCGCGGTTCTCAGCCATGCTGACGGCGCGTTACGCGGACTTGTAAGTTTGTATCACCGGGTTGCGGCGCGAGTCGCAGCCCGGTTTTCTTGTACGGATATTGAAATCGAACTCTGATGTTAAACCGCTAATCTGCGCTAATCGTCGCTCATCCGATCAGGTTTGGAACAGATGAAGTGGCGGCAACTGTTTTTCGAGCAAGAGCATCAATAGTACTTTATCAGCGAAGATGAGTGAAGATTAGTGGTTGAAAGAGGTTCAACAGTTCGTTGGTTTAACACCATGTATTCGCTCTCAACCTGCTGGAATTCCCATCGCCACACGGATGGCCGCGCCCTGCTGCGCGAAGTCCGCGATCTCGGCTTTGAATTTGCCGAACTCAGCCACGGCACGCGCATCAGTCTCATGCCGGGCATCCTCGACGCCGTGAACGCGGGCGAGATGAAGATTTCCACGCTGCATAATTTCTGTCCGCTCCCGATGGGCGTGAATCATTCCGCGCCGAACCTCTATCAGTTCACCGCTGAATCAGATCGCGAACGCGAGTCCGCACTCAAGCACACGCTCAAGACGCTGGATTTCGCCACGCGCGTCAAAGCGCCGCTCGTCGTTCTGCATCTCGGCAGCGTGGAGTTGAAGGATTACTCCGGCAAACTCAAGGAACTCGTCGAGCGCGGCGAACGCGGTTCGTCGAAATACGAGAAGCTCCGCGCCGAAGTCATCGAGAAGCGTGAGGCGAAGAAGAAAAAATTCATCGAACGTCTTTACGACTCACTGCGCAAGATCGTGCCGGAGGCGGAATCACGCGGCATCAAACTCGGTTGCGAGAACCGCGAGTCCACGGAGGAGATTCCGTTTGAGGACGACTTTGCGCTGTTGTTCCGCGAGTTCAAAAGCCCTGCGCTCACTTACTGGCATGACACCGGCCACGCACAGATCAAGGAGAACCTAGGATTCATCCAGCACGCGCAGCATCTCCAGACTTACGCGGATCGGCTGGCTGGGTTCCACATCCACGACGTGCAAGCGCACACGCGCGATCACTGTGCGCCGGGCACCGGCTCGGTGGATTTCGCCGCGCTCAAGCCGATGGTGAAACCGGAGCACATCAAAGTTTTCGAGTTCGGCCCATCCATGCCCGTCGAGTTGCTCAAACAAGGCGCGGCGCATGTGAAACAGATTTGGGGCGAATAACGTCCCACTACTTCGGCATCGTCATGGTCGCGATTCAGCGTGGCGGCGTCTATTTATGGTGTGCGTTGTCTGCTCTCATCAGTCGGTGAGCCATTCTCAACAACACCGTCGCACGCCGGTGAAACGTTTCTCCGTCGTCTCCACATAAATCTGCGCATCAGACTTGGCAGGCTCGTGAGCGTGGCTGCAATCGCACATCGCTGCCTGCTGATGCGCGCGTTCCAATTGTGTTTCACCGGAAAGCTCCTTTGCCAGCGCCACGGCCAACGTCGCTGCGCCTGCCGTTCCGCCCAGCTTGCGACCGCCTTCCGTCACGGCGTAGTCCGGCAGCCAGACAGGTTCGGACTCGTGCAACACGGCTTTCTTGCGGCGCGAAATCAACGCGATCCATTCCCAAACGCTCATCGCGATGATGATGGAAACAAGCACGAGGAAGGCGATGGCCACGAACGCATCGAGTCGCAGATTGAAGACTTGTTTGGATAGTGCCGCGACTTCTTTTGTTTTTGTGGCAAGTTCGGCCTCAGAAAAATTCGCCAGTGTTAAACGGATCGCCTCCCGCTTCTCCTGCGCCGCCGCCGCACCCGAAATGAATCCAATCCTCGCATCCGAATGCCACACCTTCTGTATTCCCGCCGTGAACGTGACAGACAGTAACCACACGAGCGGCACCAGCGTGATAAACGCAAACCACGGTTTCCCCCCTATCGCCCCTCGCCCCTCGCCTCTCGCCTTGAATTGCATTTTCAGAATGATCGTCGTCACCAGACACAACGCGATGGTTGCGAGCATCTGATTCGCGATACCGAACAGCGGCCAGAGCGAATTGATTCCGCCCAACGGATCGCGCACGCCCTGGATCAGGAACACGCCCCAGCCCGCCACCATCAACCCGCTCGCCAGCACATTCGCGCCGACGGATTTGGTGTCGCCGAGCGGTTTCCAGAGGTTGCCGAGAAAATCCTGGAGAATGTAACGTCCCACACGCGTTCCCGCGTCCAGCGTCGTCAGGATGAACAACGCCTCAAACATGATCGCGAAGTGATACCAGAGATCGAGCCACTTATTGCCGACGACCTTGGAGAAAATTTGCGCCATACCCACCGCCAACGTCGCCGCGCCGCCGGTGCGACCGAACAACGTGTGTTCGCCCACGTCCTTCGCGAGTTTGTCCATGTGTTCCACCGTCACAGGAAAACCCAGCGCCGTGACTTTCGCGGCTGTGGCGGCGGCTTCGCCCTTCACATTCATCGCGAGATAGACGCCCGGATCCATCGTGCAAGCGGCGACCATCGCCATGATTGCCACGAGCGATTCCAGACACATCGCGCCGTAACCGATGGGCCGCGCGTAACTTTCCCGTGTAATGATTTTCGGCGTCGTGCCGCTGGCGATCAGTGTGTGGAAACCGGAGATCGCCCCGCACGCAATCGTGATGAAGCAGAATGGAAACAACTTCCCCGCGACGACCAAACCCGATCCATCCACGAACTTCGTGATCGCTGGCATCTGCAAATCCGGCAGCACGAGAAAGATTCCCACCGCCAGCGCGAAGATCGTTCCCAGCTTCATGAACGTGCTGAGATAATCGCGCGGCGCGAGCAGCAACCACACGGGAAGAACACTGGCCGCCAAGCCGTAGAGAATGATTGCCCACGCGAGAGGAACATCTTTCAGCGTGAAAAACTTTGACCAATCCGCATCTTCATAAACCAGCTTGCCGCCCCACACCGCCAGCAGCAGTAGCACCACGCCGATGGCCGATGCTTCCATCACTTTGCCGATGCGCCAGAATCGCATGTAGCCGCCCATGAACATCGCGATGGGAATCGTCGCCGCCACCGTGAACACGCCCCACGGACTTTCCGCCAGCGCCTTCACCACCACCAGTGCCAGCACCGCGAGCAGAATCACCATGATCGCGAGGATTGCCACCGTCGCGATGACGCCCGCCGTGGTGTTCAACTCTTCCTTCACCATCTGGCCAAGTGATTTTCCGTTACGCCGCATCGAAGCGAACAACACCACGAAATCCTGCACAGCACCGCCTAGCACCACGCCGATGAGAATCCACAACGTTCCCGGCAAGTAACCGAACTGCGCCGCCAACACCGGCCCTACCAACGGCCCCGGCCCGGAGATCGCCGCGAAGTGATGCCCGAACACGATCCACTTGTTCGTCTTCACGAAATCCTTGCCGTCGTCTTTCACCTCGCACGGCGTGGCGCGACGGTCATTCAGCATCAGCACCTTTGCCGCGATCCACTTCGAGTAAAACCGGTAGCCGATGACGTAGGTGCAGATGGCTGCGATGAGAATGAACGCGGAGTTGATACGTTCGCCGCGATGCAGCGCGATGGTGAAATAAGCCCACGCGCCAAGGAGAGCGATGAGCAGCCAGATAAATTTTCCTGCAAATTTCTTCATTCGATAAAAACGGTGTGCGCGTGTTGTAGTCAAACCATGAAGCCATGCCTAGAAAGAATTCAGCCTGCCAGTCGGGTGGGCGGATACACCAATCAAGCGAACGCCCCAAACAACGCCCGCATCTCCTCGTCCACCATCGCCGGATCGCTCAACGTGTTTGCGATCTCATCGCGCAGCAGTTGCCGGTAACGCTTCCGC
>JANNAO010000212.1:0-15823 GCA_031384405.1 Verrucomicrobiota bacterium
GGGAAAGCCCCATCGTGTTGGAAGTCCGCAAGGTGAAGGAGCGGTTGGCTGCCAAATTCAACTACGACGTAACAGCCATGCTGCGCGATCAGATGGAGCAGCAAAAAACATCCGGCCATCGCTATGTGGATTTAAGCAAGCCAAGCCGAAAGGTTATCGTGAAGAAAGTCGCGCACGCGTGAGGGGCTTCTGCAAGAACCTGCTAGGTGTGAGTCTGGAAGGCAGTGTTGGATAGTCTGCGAAAACTGCGGACAAATTTTTTTACAAATGAGCAAGCAACCTATTCTTGAAATCAACAACCTCCACGCGGGCGTGGAGAATAAACAAATCCTCAAAGGCTTCAGCCTCACGATTTATCCGGGCGAAGTTCACGCATTGATGGGACTCAACGGCAGTGGCAAGAGCACGCTCGCCGCCATTCTCGCCGGACGCGATGGCTACGACGTGACCGAAGGCACGGTGAAATATCTCGGCCAGGATTTGCTGGAACTCGACCCCGAAGAACGCGCCCGCGAAGGCGTGTTTCTCGCATTCCAATATCCAGTCGAGATTCCCGGCGTGAACAGCACTTACTTCCTCAAGGCCGCGCTGAACGAAATCCGCAAGCACAAGGGCCAGTCCGAACTCGATGCCATCGAATTCCTCGCGCTCGTAAAGGAAAAGGTGAAGCTGCTCGATATGAACGACGATCTGCTCAAGCGCTCGGTCAACGAAGGTTTCTCCGGTGGCGAAAAGAAGCGCGCCGAGATTTTTCAGATGGCCGTACTTGAGCCCAAGCTCGCGATCCTCGACGAGACGGATTCCGGCTTGGACATTGACGCGCTCAAGGTTGTCTCCAGTGGCGTGAACAAACTCAAGCGTCCCGACTCCGCGCAACTCGTCATCACGCACTATCAGCGTTTGTTGAATTACATCATCCCCGACCACGTTCATGTGATGGCGGATGGGCGCATCATCAAGTCTGGCGGCAAAGACCTCGCGCTGGAACTCGAAGCGCACGGCTATGATCGCATCGTGAAAGCGGCTGCGGTGGCGGCGTGAGGTTTCACCACATAGCCCAGCAACCGTCTTCGCTCCAGGCCTGCGAACCTCGGTAGATTTGCATCTTTTGGATTTTTTTCCAACTGACTGAGCCGTCGAGCAGTCCCACGTTTCCGCCCACTGCGCCCACGGCGGCGGACGATGCGCCGCTAGCGCCTCTGTTGGCCGCATCGATTCCTTCCCTGATTGTTCCGCTCTTTGCGTGCGGCACAAAAGTCTGGCCGTACTGCGGCGACCAGTCATTCATATCCGAGAGCAGCACGAGGCCGGGATCGTCCGTGAGTTTCTGAGGTGAAATCCATGTTGCGCCGCCCGGGATGATGGGTTGCCAAGGAGTGTTTGTGTGGCCGCCGTGATAGTTGTAGCCGATGACGAATCCATACTGACGCTCCTCGAATGGCCGGTCGGCCCACTCTTTGACGAACCAGTCTCCGAAGCTCGGACAGTGCAGCATCTGCGCGCTCTTGGTGTAATGGACGATGGCGTTGCTGGACGCGTTGGAGATCACGGGCAGATGACTGTCATCCGGCGGCAAGGGTCTGTTGGGCGCACCGCTCACGAGACGTTGCTGGTTGTCGTCGCCGTACATGTGCAATGCCAGACTGAATTGTCTCAGGCTGCTCAGGCAACTAGCGCGCCGCGACTTCTCCTTCGCGCCTGACAACGCAGGCAAAAGCATGGCGGCGAGAATCGCGATGATCGCGATGACGACGAGCAGTTCGATCAAAGTAAAACCCCTCGGTCGGGTCTGTAACCACGGCTGGGCCAATGGACGGGTATAGATGAAAGCATTCATTGGGGTTCGCTGATGAGGAAGAATTGTCTGTGCGGTGAGCCGTCAATGTTGGTGACGGTCACCGAGCCGTTGGAGAGTATCAGCGAGTTGTTCAACTTCGGCCACGACGCGGGCGATAAACTGACGTTGGTGGAAGTTCTCAATTCCATGTCTGTGAGACGGTCTGAGTTGATCGGAGTCCCGTTCGCTGTGCGGATCAGGAGGCTGACTTTTGTCTGGTTGGTGAATTGGGGGGAATCGAGTTTGAGCTTGGGCGATGACAGCCCGGACGCGGGTTCGCTGGTGATGAAGTAAAGCTGTGGCAACAGGGAATTCGAGACAGACACGCGTGCCACGCCATTGGAAAGGACGGGGGTGGTGTTTAACTTCGGCCAAAGCGCGGGCGAGAGGGACAGATTCTTTGAAGCGCGAAGTTCCACGGTTGCCAGCCGGTTTGAACTGATGGGATCACCTGTCACTGTGCGAATCGCGAGATTGATTTCGCTGCGCTGCTCCACGCGGGGCGGATCGAGAAGCAGATCAGGCATGGAGAGATCATACCGCGCAGCGAACGCCGTGCTGCGGACGTAAAGTTGACCCTCGCTCAAGGCCATTGCGTTCCAGCACTTGTTCGTGTCGGAGTGATAGTTTGGGATCGCCAGAAATCGTCCCAGCTCCTGATACGAGTTGGTTTGCGCGGCCACGAGCATGAGTGAGCCGCGTTCTGCGAGGCAGAGGAGATTTGTTCCCACCAACAACAGGCTACTTCGCCCAAAGTTATTCGTCGCCCAGCGCGTCACGCCTGTGGCCAGGTCAATGCACCGCAACTGACCATTCGCATTGTCCGGGTAAAACATTCCGTAGAGATGCCCCGCGTGTGCCACAGGCGTGGACCAGTGACTTTGTTGAAGCGTGGTCGTCCAACGCGGCTGGGGAACTTGCACGGTGTTGGAGAGAACAATTTGCACGGTGTAGGCACTCATGCTGTAGTTGGCCGTGAAAAAAACGTAATCCTGATGAACCACTGGCGATGATCCAATCGAAGTGGAATAGCCAAACGGATAAGTCGCCTTCCAATACAATGCGCCGTTTGTTGGATTGACTGAAACCAATCCCGATTGGGTCGCCCAGATCAATTGCCGCACGCCGTGCATCGTGGTCAGCACTGGCGTCGCGTGGGTCATGGCTTCGTTTTGGGAACGCCAGACCAACGCGCCGTTCGTGGCGTTGAAAGCCATGAGACGTTGGGTGCCAGCGTTCGCGTTCACGAAGATAAGTCCGTTCTCGATCACCGGCGACGCGGCGTTCTGCCACGGGATGACGGCGCCGCCAAAGCCGCTTACAAGATTTGTGCTCCAGATCACTGCGCCGTTGGTGGCGTTGAGGCGGCAGAGTTTGAGATACGACGTCAGCACATAAACCGAGCCTCCGATCACGACCGGTGTGCTGCGCGGGCCATCATCGGTGCTGCCGACTCCGCCATTGGGATACAGGAAATCGAGCGAGTCAACTTCCGTGCTCCAAAGAATGCTTCCATTGGTCGAACTCAAGGCGACGCACAATTCCTTGTCGGGCAGATTAAACTCGTCCGCGTCGGTATCCACGCCGACTTGGGTGAACACGCGTCCGCCGCTCACGGTCAGGCTGGTCAATCCGTTGGTCAGGGAAACAAGCCAGATAGAATTCGTGAGCGGGCCGGTCCACTTTTTGTTGATGCGTTCAGTGGAGACTCCGTTCCCGGTCGGGCCGCGATATTGCGACCAATCGCCCGCGACCGCAGTGACTCCAGCCAGCAGCAAGCCCATGAGGAAAACGAGGCAGATGAATAACGATGTGCGTGTGGTGATCATTGGCGACTGATGACTATCATTCATAAATCCCGCCAAACGTCAACCGGATGAATGAGGGGTAAGCAATGCAAGCACCAGTGAGAGGGCTGGGATGGGTTGATGGTTCCCGCGTTCTCCGTTTTCCTCAAGCTTGCTGGCGACGGCGTTGGCGGATTAGTCTGACCCAGATGCGTCTGTTGGACCGATATCTCCTGCGGGAATTGCTCGCGCCGTTTGCGTACTGCCTCGGCGGCTTTCTCATGTTCTGGATCTCTTCCGATTTGTTCAGCAAGATGGGCGACTTCCAGAAAGCGCAGATGAATCTCGCTGACATCGCGGAATATTATTTCGTCACGTCGCCGGAACTGATCTCCATCGTGCTGCCGGTCGCGTTGCTGCTCGCGTTGCTCTACGCGCTGACGCAACACGCGCGGTATAACGAGATCACCGCCATGCGCGCGGCGGGCATCAGCCTGTGGCGGCTGGCCTTGCCGTATCTGGTGGTGGGATTCATTTCAAGCGTCGCTCTGTTCGTCATCAATGAAGTGTGGGCGCCCGATGCCGATGTGCGCGGGGAATTCATCAAAGCGCGACACGCTCAAAAAGGAGGCGTCAAAACCGATCCGCGCCTCGTGCAGAATCTTGGATTCGTCAACGCGCGCGACGGACGCAACTGGACGATCAAGTTGTTCAACACGGAAACGATGGAGATGACGCAGCCCGTGGTGATCTCGACGGAGAAGGATGGTTCGCAACTCTCCCTTTACGCGAGCGGTGCGGTTCGCAGTAACGGCGTGTGGACATTCTTTCATGTGCGCGAGTTCCGTGGAGACCCCAACTCGAAGACCGCACCCGTGCCGACTATCCAAGCCGACGTAATGCCGCGCCCGGATTTCAATGAGTCGCCAGACGAAATCCGCAGCGAGGTGCGGATCAAAGCGCGGATGGATGCGAAGAATCGCCACAGCAAAAAGGACATTCCGCTTTCAGAGATCAAAGATTACCTCGCCATCCATCCCAACATCAGTGCCAAGGAAAAAACGTGGCTCGACACCATGATGCACAGTCGCATTGCAGGGCCGTGGAAATGTCTGGTGGTGGTGCTCATCGCGTTGCCCTTCGGTGCGGCATCCGGGCGACGGAATGTTTTCGCCGGAGTCGCGGGCAGCATCGTGATCTGTTTCGCGTATTTTGTGTTGTCAGAAATCAGCCTGGCTGGCGGCACGGCGGGGACGATTCCTCCGTGGATCGCGGGTTGGTTGCCGAACATTGTGTTCACGCTTCTGGCCGTCTGGCTGACGCAAAGAGTGAGATGAGCGACGAACTCTCCGAACTGAAATCGCGATACGAGCGACTCAAGTTGCTCTATCAGGTCGGCAGCGTGATCCACTCCACGCTGGAGCCGCAAACCGCGCTTTCGCTCATCTCGCGCGAAGCGTCGCGGCTCATGGGTGCATCGAGTTGCTCAGTGATTCTCGTCAATCCCACCACGGGTTTTCTGGAGATCGAAGCGTCGGAAGGTTTGTCGGACATCGCACGCGGATTGAAGCTCCGCCTCGGCGAAGGGATCACTGGTTGGGTCGCGCAAACCGGCAAACCCGCGCGTGTCGGCGATGTGGCGGAAGACAAACGCTACATCATGCTGCGGGCTGAAGTGCGTTCGGAACTCGCCGTACCGCTCGACGTCGCCGGGGAAGTCCGGGGCGTGTTGAATGTGGACTCGGATCGGTTGAACGCGTTCACTGCGGACGATCAGGACTTGCTGGAATCTCTCGCCGCTCAAGCCGCGCGCGTGATCCAGAATACCTGGCTCTTCGAGCAATTGCGTCTCAAGGCGCGCTTGCTTGAATCGCTTGCCAGCGTGAGCCGCACCATCAATTCCGCGCTCAATCTCGATGAAGTGTTGCAGACCATCACTCGCGACGCCGCTGTGTTGATGCAGGCGAAGATGTGTTCGCTGATGATGCTGGACGACACTCGCGCCTGGCTGGATTTGCGCGCGAGCCACGGGGCAGGGGACGATTACATCCGCAAACCGCGATTGAACGTCGCTGAAAGTCTGCTCGGTGCCGTGGTGCGCCGCAAGAAGGCCGTGCATGTGGATAATGTGCAAACGTCGTCGGGCTACCAGAATGTCGAAGTCGCGCGGCGCGAAGGATTGGTTTCGCTCCTGAGTGTGCCGCTGATGTTTTCCAACGAAGCCATCGGCACGTTGAACATCTACACCGCCGCGCCCTACAAATTTTCCAACGAAGAGATACGCATCCTGTCAGCGTTCGCGGAGTTGTCGGCCATCGCGATTGAGAAGGCGCGGCTCTACGAACGGCTCGTGGATGCCGAGGAACAGATGCGGCAGAACGAAAAACTGTCCGCGCTCGGACTGCTCGCTGCCGAGGTCGCGCATGAAATCCGAAATCCGCTCACGGTGATGAAGATGTTGTATCACTCGCTGGACTTGAAATTTGCCGCCAAGGATCCGCGCTCCGAGGACGCGCGGTTGATGGGTGAAAAGATCGAGCATCTCAACAAGATCGTGGAGCGCATCCTGGATTTCGCACGCACCACCGAGCCGAAGCTTGCGCCCGTGCATCTGAACGCCGTGGTGGAAGAGCTTTGTCTGCTCGTGCGCCACAAGCTCGCGAATCAGGGCGTGAAGTTGACCCTCGCCCTGCAACGCGATCTTCCGACCGTGATGGGCGATGCGATGCAACTTGAACAGGCTTTCCTCAATCTCATTCTCAACGCCAGCGAAGCGATGGCCGATGGCGGCGCGCTCACCATTGCCACGCGCGCAACTCCGACGCAGGTCGTGATTGAGTTCGCGGACACGGGTGAAGGCATGACGGATGAGCAATGCTCGAAAGCGTTCCGTTCCGTTCTCAATACGACAAAAGCCAAAGGCACTGGCCTCGGCCTCGCCATCGTGGGCCGCACGATGGAGACACACGGCGCGGAACTGGACATCCAATCGCAACTCGGACGCGGCACGACCATCGCGGTAAAATTTCCGGTGTGAGAGCAGCGGTGGTGACCTTGTGTAAAAAATCCCACCGCACGAATTCAGTTTAGCTTGTTCCCGCCGCCTGACGCGCGCCAAACTTTGCGCGTGAATGTCGAACTCATCAACACTGGCAGCGAACTCATGCTCGGTCGCGTGCTCAACACGCATCAACAATGGATTTGCCGCCGCCTTGCCGATCTCGGTTACGTCGTGACGCGACAAGTTGCCGTGGCGGACACGGGGCGCGACATCGAAACCGTCGTGCGCGAGGCGTTGTCCCGCGCTGATCTCATCATCACCACTGGCGGTCTCGGCCCGACTTCCGATGACATCACTCGCGATTTGATCGCTGGATTGCTTGGGAAAAAACTTCACGAAGACGCGGCCATCATTCAGCACATTGAAACCTATTTCGCGGCGCGCAAACGTCCGATGCCCGCCAGTACGCGCGTGCAGGCGCAAGTTCCTGAAGGCGCGATGGTGTTGGAGAACCCGCATGGCACCGCGCCGGGTTTGGCGATGGAAGTGACAAGGGAAGGCGGGAAGCGTCCCCATCCATCAACCATCAACTCTCAACCATCCACTCCCCAGCTTCTCATCATGCTCCCCGGTCCACCGCGAGAGTTGCGTCCGATGTTCGATGTGAGCGTTGTGCCGTTGCTCCAACGCGTGATGCCGCTCACTGGCGGATACCAGTGTCGCACGTTGCGGACGTGTGGTATCGGCGAATCTGCGGTGGAAGAAAAAGTCGGCGCACTGCTCAAGCCTCTCGTGGAGCAGGGGCTTGATCTGGGTTATTGCGCACGCATCGGCCAGGTGGACATCCGACTCGCAGCTCACGGCGAACTCGGCTCGCAACTCATCCGGCAAGGCGAAGCCATCGTGCGCGCGCAACTGGCCGATCACATCTACGGCGAGGACGACGAACAGCTTGAGAGCGTCATTGTGCGTTTGTTGACGGAGCGGAAACAAACTCTTGCGCTGGCAGAATCCTGCACGGGCGGCGGCATCGCGCATCGCATCACGAACGTCCCCGGTGCGTCCGCTGTGTTGCTCGCGAGCTTGGTGACTTATGCGAACGTCGCGAAACAAAAGTTCGTGGGAGTTCGTGCCGAAACGCTCACGACCCACGGCGCGGTGAGCGAAGCTGTGGCGCGCGAGATGGCCGAAGGCGCGCGACGCGAAACGGGAGCGGACTACGCGTTGTCCGTCACGGGTATCGCGGGTCCGGGAGGCGGTAGTGATACGAAACCTGTGGGCACGGTCTTCATGGCGTTGGCCTCGGCGAGTGGGACTGTGGCGTTGAAACAGTTCAATGCGTTCGACCGCGAGACGTTCAAGAACGTCACAGGCACACAAGTGTTGGAACTGTTACGCAGGCAGGTTGTAGCTTGACGCTGACGAAAGCGCGGCGCATCGCAGGCGGAACTCCGGGTGTAATTAAAGTCGGGTGATGCAGTTGTAACTCTGGCGGAGCGCCGGTCTTTGACCGGCTTTGCGGCAGGAAACATTCGGCCCGTGGGGTGTTCCTGTGAAGCGTGGCAGCACCCGCATCCACCCACACGTAAGCCGGTCGCAGACCGGCACTCCGTCCGCGCGGAATTTCCGAAAGGCATTAGATTTTAATCACACCCCGGAACTCCACCTACTCATGTTTGGTTGTTGCCCACCATACGGACAGCAATCCCGTGATTTAGCGGACTGCCGTTTGGGATTCGTTTTGGATAACGTTGTTTCGACACCTGCAAACCGGGGTGGCGGTGCCGATAATGCTTGGTAGCGCAGGATCAGTGGTGAGGCGAAACGTCACCAAACATGAAGAGTTTGACGCGGTTTTAGCCCAGCAAACCCAATTCAAACACAGCGCGGCATCGGGATTCAGGCTGTTCCGCGTCTGTGGAGAGCAAAGGTTTCGATTGTCGCACGCGGTGGAATTGTCGAAACCAGCTTGTTTTTTTGGGCACCGGTTCAAATTGAGATGGCACGGCAGAATTATTTTCAATCGAATGACGACAGCATCTACAGCGCATGAAGTTCAAGCAGGCCGGAGGCATTGCTTCCGGGGCAACTGCTTTGGACGAGTGCATGTCAGCCTGATGTTGCTGATCTGGCTGGGTTGCCTCGTTCCAGCGTTCGGTCAAAAATTGCAATTGGAGATTGAACCGCTTTGGCAGGGAAAGCCATTGGTGCTGAATCAAAAACTTTTGGGAAGCCGGGTGCCGGATATTTCCATCAGTAGGCTGGATGGTTTGCTTTCGCAGTTGGCACTCCAGCGGGCAGACGGCAGTTGGTTGGAGTCGGAAAAATGGTTTGTTTTTTTTAGCGCGGAGAAACAACGCCTGACAGCCAAGGCGGACGGCCTGTCCGCTGAAGAGTTCAAGGCGATCCGTTTTCGCGTGGGCGTGGATGCGAAGACTGATTTCAGCGACCCGCAAGTCTGGCCGCCAGAACATCCGCTCCATCCTGATGTGTGCGGGCTGCATTGGGGTTGGAGATCGGGCTACGTGTTTCTGGCGATTGAAGGGCATTGGAAATCGGAGACGAATGGCGCGAGCGGTTTCTCCTATCATCTGGCGGGCGCGCAAGAACCCATGTGGGTGGAGTTGCCAGTAAAGTTTTCGGGCGCGCAACCCACGACAATCCGTCTGACCCTGGATGTGGCGGAGATTCTCTCTGCCGGCGATGTCGTGAGGGAATCAGCTTCCACTCACTCGCGAAAGGGAGATTCGTTCGCGTTGCGGCTCAAGGAACGGGTTGCCCGCTCTTTTGCGGTGAAGGATGTCCAAGTTGACACTTATCAACCGACGTCCGTGGTTCAGTTGAAAACCCAACGCCCGCCTGCTGGCACCACTCCATTGCCTGTGAACATTTCGGAACGATTGCCCAAAGTGAAGTTGCCAGCGGACAATCCGTTGACGGTTGAAGGAGTGGAATTGGGGCGGCGACTTTTCCACGATACGAAGCTTTCCAAAAACAATTCCCAATCCTGCGCCACATGCCATGACCAGTCGAAAGCGTTTGCGGATGGGCGTCGCATCAGCCTTGGCGAGAGCGGTCAGATCGGACGGCGCAACGCCATGCCGTTGGTGAATCTGGCGTGGGCCAAAGAATTTTTCTGGGACGGACGGGCGAAGTCGCTTCGCGAGCAGGTGTTGGTGCCGATCCAAGATACGAATGAGATGAACGAGACGCTGGAGCGCGTCGTCGCCAAACTGGAAGAGACGAAAGAGTATCCGAAGCGATTTCAAACCGCCTTCGGCTCGGCTGGCATCACGTCCGAGCGCGTGGCTTTGGTGTTAGAGCAATTTCTCCTGACGTTGGTCTCGCAGGAATCCAAGTTTGATCGTGCGGCGCGCAAGCTCGACACGTTGACGGCACAAGAACAGCGCGGCTTGCAACTGTTCGTGATGGAGCATGACCCGGCGCGCGGGCTGCGGGGTGCGGATTGTTTTCATTGTCACGGCGGAAATCTTTTCAGCAATCACCAGTTCATCAACAACGGCCTTGAAGAATTCGCTGGTGACCTGGGTCGGATGGAGGTCACGAAATTGGAGGCGGATCGGGCCAAGTTCAAAGTGCCGACGCTGCGTAATGTGGCGTTGACCGCGCCCTACATGCACGATGGTCGCTTCGCCACGCTTGAAGAAGTGGTCGAACACTACAACGGCTCACTCCATCGCTCGCCAAATCTGGATCCGAACCTCGCGAAACATCCGGTGTCCGGGCTGGGGTTAAGCGCGGATGACAAAGCTGCACTTGTGGCTTTTCTAAAAACCCTGACGGACGTAAGCTTTGTCACGAGAGCGACAAATGCTCACCATTTTTCTGAAGCGAACTAATTTTATGTCCTGCCAGCCGTTCAAATTATCCCGCACTTTGATTGCCGTGTTGTGTGGCGTGGTGCTCGCCGGGCAGGCGAGGGTCGCCAGGGCGGATGTCGGATCGCATTTGCAGGTGGATACGTTTGCGTTGGACGCGGCGGCACTTGTGCCCGGTGGTGGACCGCCTGTGGCGTCGCTTACGGCGCCGCTGGATCGGATCACGCTTGGCGAGTGGGGTCCGGTGATTCCGTGGACGCCGCATATTCCGGTCACGGCGGCAAATCTGCCAGACGGACGGGTTCTGACTTTTGCCTCCAGCGAACGCACCACATTTCCGGGACCGCAGCGCACTTACGCCGCCACATGGAATCCCACTAACGGTCAATTCGTGGAATACAACCATCTCACGCATGATATGTTTTGTGGCGGTGTGGTCATGTTGAGGGATGGGCGTTTGCTGGCCAGCGGCGGAAATTTCACCGCGCCGGAATCAAGTTTGTTTGATTGGCGTGTGAACACATGGACGACCACTCCGGACATGAATGATCCTCGCTGGTATAACACCTCGGTGGCGTTGCCGAATGGTCGGGCTTGGACGGTCAGCGGAAATGGGGGGCCGGGCACGGCGGAGCGGTGGGATACGACCACGGGTTGGAGTCGTCAGACGGGCATCAACTGGAACGGCGTGGTGGCGGAGACTGGATACCTTTCCCATTGGCATCCGTTTTTAACGATCGCGCCGGACGGGAGACTGTTTCATTTTGGCCCCACAGACACCATGCACTGGGTCAACACGGACGGCAGCGGGAGTCTGGTCAACGCGGGAGCGGTCGTGCCGGGCGTGCATTATCCCAAAGAAGGTTCGTGGGCGATGTATGACGTCGGTCGGGTAATGGTTGCGGGAGGTGGTGCTGGGCCGACGGAAAACCCAAGCGAACCTGAAACAGGCGTCAGCACAAATATCGCTTACACGGTGGATTTTCGCACCGGCACACCCGTCGTGACGCCTGTAAGTCCGATGACTTACAAGCGGTCTTTCGCCAACAGCGTGATCCTGCCCAATGGAGAAGTCATGGTCATCGGCGGTAACACTGTGGGCATCCAATGGAACGACACTGGATCCATCCTCACGCCTGAAGTTTGGAATCCAAACACCGGCCTGTGGCGTCCGCTGGCGAACATTGACGTGCCGAGGAACTACCATTCCGTCGCGCTACTGCTCGTGGATGGTCGCGTGCTTTCAGGCGGTGGCGGGTTGTTCGTTGATAACAGCAAATCAGCGACGGACCATCAAGACGCGCAAATTTTTACTCCTCCAACATTGTTCAACGCCGATGGTTCACTGGCCACGCGTCCGCTGTTGACCAACGCTCCGACCACCATCGGAGTGGCCACGACCTTCAATGTGACGGGCACACCGGCCATTCAAAAATTCAGTTTTATCAAGATGTCGGCCGTGACGCACTCGATGAACACTGACTTGCGTTATCTGTCGCTGGCGTTCAGTGAAACAACTCCCGGCAGTTACGCCATCACCGCGCACACCAACCTCAACGTGATGACGCCGGGCTACTGGATGCTGTTCGGGTTGAACGCGGCTGGTGCTCATTCCGTCGCAAAAATCATCTTCGTGGACTCCACTGGCTTGGTGAGTATCTCTGCACCCGGCAATCAAGCCTCGTATGTCGGGGCATCGGCTTCGTTGCAGATGGTAGGCAGCGGACCGGCGGGCAGCACGCTGACGTGGTCGGCCACCAATTTACCTACCGGACTCACGATCAATCCTTCCACAGGTTTGATTTCAGGCACGCCAACAGTGGTTGGATCGTTTCCAGCGCAGGTCATGTTGACCGACAGCAACACGTCGGCCACGGTCAATTTCACATGGCTCATCCAACCCGTGACCTTCAATCAAAATTACAACACCTTCAACGGTGCGGGGGGATTGTCCCTGAACGTCAACGCCGCACTCGTGACTGATGTGCTTCGGCTCACGCCCAACATCGCGAACCGGGTTGGATCGGCTTTCCTCTCGAATTCCGTTCCCATCGGGACGAACACCTCCATCTCCACGCGATTCGTTTATCGTATCCACGGGACGGCGAACGGCGGCGAGGGATTGACCTTCATCATCCAAGGCAACGGCCCGGCCTCAATCGGCAGCGGTGGCAGCGGTCTGGGTTATGGCGGCATGTTGCGCAGTGTGGCTGTGGAAATTGACAACGCACAAAGCGCGGGTGATCCGAACGCGAATCACATCGGCATCCTCACCAATGGCGTTGTCACGAGTCATCGCGCCACCAACACGCCGGCTTGGGATCTTGAGAACGAACTCAGCCACACGCTCTGGGTGGATTATGACGGCCCGGTGAATCAACTCAGAGTTTATGCCGCGCAAGGCAATGTCACCCTGCGCCCGCCCAGCCCTGTGATGACGGCGACCATTGATCTCCCGGCACTCGTGGTGGACGGGCAGGCGTGGTTGGGATTCAGCGGCGGCACAAGCAGCTCCGCCAACAATCATGATATTGAAAGCTGGAACATTACGGTCAACGCGTTTGCGCTCCTGGCCCCGCCAGTTCTCACAGGCCCAAATGACATGACCAATGTCATCGGTCACCCGTTGACCGCTCAGATGCAGGCCACCGATCCCAACGGCGATCTGTTGACGTGGAGCGCGACCAATCTGCCGACGGGACTTTCCATCAATCCTTCATCGGGATTGATCACGGGCACGCCAACCGTGCTGGGCGTTTATCCAGTGACCGTGACCGTGACCGACAGCAACACGCCACCCGTCAGCGCAAACTTCTCCTGGACCATCAACGATCTCCTTGCCATCCAACCCCTGTCAGGCGCGCCCGTGGCGGCAGGAACAGTCGTCTCACTCAGTGCCCAAACCTTCGGTGGATTAAACCCCACGAATAGCTGGAGCTTTGGCGATGGTTCACCCGACACGGCTTACTCCGTTTCAACAGCCACGACCCACACGTTCACCAATGCAGGCCGGTATCTCGTCACCATCACGGTTCGCGATGATCGTGGGAGCGACATCACCGCCAGTTACTATCAGGCCGTCTATTCCACAACACTGACGCCGCGCCCGCCTGTCTCCACGAGCGTCATTTACGAAACCCGCACTAATGCGAACTCGCGGCTCTGGGCGATCAATCCCGACAATGACAGCGTGACGGTTTTCGACGCGGTCACGCTGGCGAAGCTGGCCGAGATCAACGTGGGAATCGCGCCGCGAAGCCTCGCGCTCGCGCCGGATGGCCGCGTGTGGGTGGCGAATGCCGAGTCCGCCACGCTCACCATTCTCCAGACGAATTTCACGGTCGCGCAGACGGTGACTCTGGCTCGCGGCTCGAGGCCGTTCGGGTTGGTCTTTGATCCTGCGGGGTTGAACGCATACGTGGCGTTGGAAGCGGCTGGAAAGATTCTCAAACTCAATCCCACGACCGGCGCCACTGTGGCGACGTTGGATGTGGGGCAGAATGTCCGGCATCTCTCGGTGACGGCGGATGCGTCGAAAATTCTCGCCACACGTTTCATCACTCCGCGCGTGCCGGGTGAAGAAACCGCCAGCCCGCAGACCACAGTACTTGGCGTGAAATACGGGGGAGAAGTTTTAGTCATCAACCGGACGAACTTCACCCTTCTCAACACCGTGATCCTGGAACACAGCGAAGAGACGGACACACTCGTCTCGGCTCGGGGAATCCCTAACTATCTCGGCGCGCCTGTCATTTCGCCTGACGGTCTGAGCGCATGGGTGCCGTCCAAGCAGGACAACATCAAGCGCGGCATGTTGCGCAACAGCAGCTCGCTCACGCATGACATGAGCCTTCGCAGCATCGTTTCGCGCATCAATCTTGCGACGTTGACCGAGGACACAAATGCGCGGATTGATTTTGATAATGCCGGTATCCCGAGCGCGTCGGCGTTTGATCCGAAGGGGATGTTTCTCTTCACCGCAATCGAAGGCAGTCGGGAAGTGGGCGTGTCGGATCCCGTCGCCAATGTGGAGATCATGCGCATCCCGGCAGGGCGCGCGCCCCAGGGCTTGGTGGTTTCACCCAATGGCAGCAGACTCTTCGTGCAAAACTTTATGGACAGAACCATCAGCGTTCATGATCTGAACACGCTGGCCAATGGCTCTGTGGCTGCGCTGCCAGCCCCGGTGGTGTTGGAATGTATCACCACGGAAAAACTCGCCGCGAACGTGTTGATCGGAAAACAATTCTTCTACGACGCGCTGGATAGCCGGGTCGCGTTGCAGGGTTACATCAGTTGCGCCGCGTGTCACAACGATGGTGGACAGGACGGTCGCATCTGGGACTTCACGCAATTCGGAGAAGGTTTGCGAAACACCATCACGTTGCGCGGTCATGGCGGCACCAACCAAGGTCGCCTGCACTGGACGGGCAACTTCGATGAAGTTCACGACTTCGAGGGACAGATCCGAAATTTCGCGGGCGGCACCGGCCTGATGAGCAATTCAGTCTTTCATGCGGGCACACGCTCCCAGCCATTGGGCGATGCGAAAACGGGTTTGAGTCCCGACCTTGATGCGTTGGCGGCTTATGTTGCGGCGTTGACCAAGAGCGGCGACAGCCCGGATCGCAACGCGAACGGCACGCTCACGAGCGCGGCACTCGCTGGGCAGGTTGTTTTCCAACAACAGAACTGCGCGCAATGTCACAGCGGCACGCAATTCACGGACAGCCCGCAAAATGTTTTCCACAACGTCGGCACGATCAAACCCTCGAGCGGCCAACGGTTGGGTGCGGCATTGACCGGGCTGGACACGCCGACGTTGTCGGGGTTGTGGGCGAACGCGCCGTATCTGCATGATGGTTCGGCGGCGACGATTGAAGCGGCGGTTGCCGCGCACGCCGGAGTTTCCATCGCGCCCGCAGATATGACTAATCTGGTCGCCTTCCTTCGCCAACTGGACGATACAGGACTGGTGGAAACAACGCTCGGCAACACGAACAACGGCACCCTCTCTGATCCCGTCGGCGTGGCGATCAATCTGTTAAGGGTTCAAGCCACGTCCGATCTCACGGTGATAAAGATGCACGCCAAGGTCGAAGGCATCGCGGGAAAATATAAGTGTGCGATCTACGGCGGCAGCGCGACGCAACCCAGCGAGCTGTTGCAAACAAGTGCTGAGGTGAGTAATCCCGCCACCGGCTGGCACACGTTCCCGCTCACATCGTCGCAGTTGCTCACCAACGGCCAATACTATTGGCTGGCGATCTGGTCGGATGATCCTGCGTCTCGCGCCTATTATTCAGCCGGGACAGTTCCGTTACGTTGGCTGGATTATCCCTACGGGGCGTGGCCTGAC
>JANNAO010000213.1:0-9465 GCA_031384405.1 Verrucomicrobiota bacterium
GCAGGTTGCGGGTTTTGTGCGGCGGTGTCCTCACTTGCAACATTCAACCTGTTACTTGCAACTGCTTCCGCTTTCCGCTTTAACGAAGCGTCCTGCTGCGCGCGCAACCGCTCCAGATGTTCAATGCGATCTTCAATCGTCTCCACATGACCAAACATCATCGTCGCGCTGGAATACAAGCCGAGCCGATGCGCGACGTCCATCACTTCAAGCCAATCGCTGCTCATCGCCTTGAGCGGGGAAATCTTTTGTCGCACGCGATCCACAAGAATTTCGCCGCCACCACCGGGGATTGATCCCAAACCCGCCGCCTTGAAATCGCCAATGATCTTTTCCAACGGCTCGTTGAACACATCGCGGAAATGGATGAACTCGCTCGGACTGAACCCGTGAATGTTGAACGTAGGGAATTTATTTTTGACGTGAGAAAGCAAATCCAGATACCACTGCTTCGTGAGTTTTGGGTGATGCCCGCCTTGCATCAACATCTGGTTGCCGCCCAGCGCGATGGTTTCCTCAATCTTCTTATCAATCTCCGGGAGCGTGATGACGTAAGAGTCGTCATCCTTCTCCACGCGATAGAACGCGCAGAACTTGCAATACACGTTACAGACGTTCGTGTAGTTGACGTTGCGATCCACGTTGTAGGTGACGATCTCGTTGCCGCGACCGGCGTAAGCCTTGGCCTTGGCGAGCTGACGGCGATGATCCGCCAACGCGCCGAGTTCTTCGAGCGGGAGGGAATAAAGCCGTTTGGCGTCGGCAGCGTTGATGCGTTTGCCGTCCCAAACTTTCTGGAGCAACTCGTCCAATGACGCGTCGTAAATCACACGCCGAGGTTAGCCAATAACCCAAGCGTTGCAACCGCACTTTGCTTCGTTATGCTTTTCGCCAGTCAACTTATGGTCGCACAGTTTGAATTCACCCTGAATGGCCGAGCCGTTCGCGTCGCGGACGTTTCTCCCAACACCACCCTGCTCGACTATCTCCGCAACACCGGACTCACCGGCTCGAAGGAAGGCTGTGCGGAAGGCGATTGCGGCGCGTGCTCCGTCGCCATCATCGAACGCGGCTCTGACGGCAAGCCAACCTATCGCGCGGTGAACAGTTGCATTATGCCGGTCTGTCTTGTCGCTGGACGCGAAGTCGTGACAGTCGAGGGTGTGTGCCAATCGGCAATCGGCAATCGGCAATCGGCAATTTCAAATCTCCATCCCGTGCAGCGCACGATGGCCGAGGGCTATGGCTCGCAATGCGGCTATTGCACGCCGGGTTTCATCTGCTCGATGTTCGAGGGCTACCACCGCGACGATCTTCACACGCACGCTGACCTCGACGAACAACTCGCCGGCAATCTCTGTCGCTGCACCGGCTACCGCCCGATCCGTGACGCGGCGGTGGGTGCTTTTGCTGAACGCGTCTCAAAGAACGGCAACGACACATTCGCCGAACGACTCAAAGAATCTGACGCCAAACTTGGCGCGGCGAATTATGAGAGTGCGGGCGAAAAGTTTTTGCGCCCGACTGCGCTAGCGGAATTATTGTCGCAACTGAAAGCCAATCCCGATGCCCGTCTTATTGCTGGCGCAACAGAACTGGGTTTGGAAATCACCAAGCGTTACAAAAAATTCCCCATGCTCATCTCCACCGAAGCCGTGGCGGAGTTGAAGGAAATCAAATCCACCGCCAGCGAATGGCACATCGGCGCAGCCGTCACGCTCACGGAGATTGAAGACAAGCTCGGCGAGGAATTTCCCGCGCTCGGCGACATGCTGCGGGTGTTCGGTTCGCGACAGATCCGCAATCGCGCCACGATGGGCGGCAACATCGTCACCGCCTCGCCCATCGGTGATAGCGCGCCCGTGCTGCTCGCGCTGGATGCGAAAGTGGTGATAGTGGGACAGGCACCTTGCCTGTCCAAAACCGAGGGCGTCTCGCCCGATGTTCGGGGAAACACGGGCGAGACGCCCACCGGATGGACAGGCGAGACGCCTGTCCCACTACAAAACGAGCGCACTTTGTCCATCGGTGAATTCTTCCTCTCGTATCGCAAGACGGCGATGCAGGTCGGGGAAGTGTTGAAGACCATCGTGATTCCGCGCGGTGTTTCGTCAGCGGGACTCATACGCAAATTCTCGTGGTTCAAAGTTTCCAAGCGGCGCGAGATGGACATCAGCACGGTGGCGGGCGCGTTCGTGGTGGATTTGGATTCGCAGAACACTGTGCGTCGTGTGCGCCTCGGCTACGGAGGCGTGGCGGCGATGCCGTCACGGGCGAAAAAGACGGAGGCGGCGTTGCTTGGCAAGATGTGGAGTGCAGAAACCATCACGAGCGTTCTTTCAATCCTGCGGACGGAGTTCACCCCCATCTCAGACGTGCGCGGCACGGCGGAGTATCGCAGCGGGTTGATCACTGGCTTGCTGGAGAAGTTTTTCCACGACTCCATCTCATTAACACCGGGCTTCAGCCCGGTGACTGGCGGGCGAAGAGCCGAAACCGTTTCAACGGTTTCGGGCGCGCGGCAAGCCGTTGAAACGGCTGGGACATCGTTGCTGTCGGTCAACACCGGGCTAAAGCCCGGTGTTAATGAGAGCAGGAAGGAAAGTCCACCCCATGAATCCGCGCACAAGCACGTCACGGGCGAGGCGATGTTTGTGGACGATCAGGCGTGTGGCAAAAACTTTCTCGAGGTCTGGCCCGTTTGTTCGCCGCACGCGCGGGCGAAGATTCTCAAGCGCGACGCCACCACTGCCCGTCTGATGCCGGGCATCAAAGCCGTGTTGCTGGCGGAGGGTATTCCGGGTCGCAACGACGTTGGCGCGGTGAAGCAAGACGAGATTCTGCTCGCGGACAAAGAGGTTTTCTTTCACGGCCATCTCGTCGCGTTGGTGGTTGGCGATTCGCAAGAAGCCTGTCGCGCGGCGGCGGAGAAAGTTGTCGTCGAGTATGAACCGCTCACGCCAGTGCTCACTCTGCAAGACGCGGTGGCAAAAGGAAGTTTTCACAACGAACCCAATTTCATCCGACGCGGTGATGCGAACGCGGTTTTGGGCGCGGCTTCACGAACCTCCGATGCGCTAGACGAGGCGACGCCGGGTTTTCGGCGAGACGCCGAAAACAACCCGCGAGACGTGGGTGCTACACAGATTCTCGAAGGCGAGTTCGAGTTCGGCGGGCAGGAACATTTTTATCTGGAGACGAACGCGGCTTGGGCGGAACGCGGCGAGGACGGTTCGATGCACGTCGTTTCCTCGACACAACATCCGAGCGAAGTGCAGCAGATCGTTTCGCACGTCCTGCATTTGCCAGCGAACAAAGTCGTGGTGGTGATGCCGCGCATGGGCGGCGGTTTCGGTGGCAAAGAAACTCAGGCGGCCACGCCTGCGGCACTCGCCGCGCTCGCCGCGTTTCACACCGGAAAACCCGTGCGGGTGCGGTTCAATCGCGATCAGGACATGATGCTCACCGGGCATCGCCATCCGTTTCTGGCGAAGTTCAAAATTGGTTTTGATGCGGATGGTTTGCTGCGAGCTGCGCAAATTCATCTCACGTCTAACGGCGGTTGGTCGCAGGATTTGTCGCAGGCCGTCACAGATCGTGCGCTGTTCCATTTGGACAACTGTTACTACATACCCGCCGTGGAATTTCGCGGGCAGGTGGCGAAGACGAATCTTTCTTCCAACACCGCGTTCCGTGGTTTCGGCGGGCCGCAGGGGATGTTGGTCATCGAGGAAATCATGGATCGCGTGGCGCGGCGACTGGGTTTGTTGCCGGAAATTGTGCGTGAGCGAAACCTTTATCGCGGCAGCGGCGAGACGAATACGACGCACTACGGACAGCTAATCGAGGACAATCGCATCCAGACGATCTGGCAGGAGTTGAAGAAGTCGGCGGAGTTGGAGCAGCGGCGTGGAGAAATCACAGCGTGGAATGCGACGCATCCGCATCACAAGCGCGGCCTCGCGATGACGCCGGTGAAGTTCGGCATCAGCTTCACGGTCACGCATCTGAATCAAGCGGGCGCGCTGGTGCTGATTTACCAGGACGGCACGGTGCAGTTGAATCACGGCGGCACGGAGATGGGTCAAGGCTTGCACACCAACGTGGCGATGATCGCCGCGAAAGAACTGGGCGTGAAGCTCGCAAACATCCGCGTGATGCCGACCAGCACGGACAAAGTGCCGAATACCTCGGCGACGGCGGCGAGTGCGGGCACGGACTTGAACGGCACGGCGGTGAAGAATGCTTGCGAGATTTTGCGCGGCAGACTCGCGCCAGTGGCACTGCAACTTGTAGGCGACGAGGTAACGAGGCGTCACCCTGAAATCCGCCAACGACTCCTCACGTCGTCGCCTACAGACTTGGTCTTCGCCGATGGTTTCGTTTTCCACCGCGAGTTTCCGGATGTGAAAATCTCATTCGCGCAAGTCGTGCAGAAGGCTTACCTCTCTCGCGTGAGTTTGTCGGCGACTGGCTACTACGCCACGCCGGGCATTCATTGGGATCGGGTGGCGGGTCGCGGGAAGCCGTTTCATTATTTTGCTTACGGCGCGGCGGTGACGGAGGTGGAGGTGGACGGTTTCACCGGGATGCAACAAGTGACACGCGTGGATATTTTGCAGGACGTGGGCGACTCGGTGAACGTGGGCGTGAATCGCGGCCAGATCGAAGGCGGCTTCGTGCAAGGCATGGGCTGGCTCACGGCAGAGGAACTTCTCTGGAATGACAAGGGCGTGTTGCTCACTCACTCGCCGGACACTTACAAAATTCCGTCCATCGGCGATGCGCCGCGCGAGTTCAACGTGAACTTCCTAAAAAACGCGACACAGAAATCTGTCGTTCACGGCAGCAAGGCCGTGGGCGAACCACCGTTGATGCTCGCCATCTCCGTGCGCGAAGCGATCCGTGATGCGGTGGCGGCGTTCGGCTGCGGCAACGGTGAAGTTGCGCTGGCCTCACCTGCCACAAGTGAGGCGATCTGGAGGGCAATTCAACAACGCATCGTTCCGGCTTAAACAGATGAGTTGTCCGAGATGGTTCTCCGCTGTTTTCGGTGGAGCCAAGCAACCACAATCTTCCAAAGCGCAATAACTGTGACTGTGCTTGCGGACTCCCTCTCCCCACGTGCCGCGCCGGGCGCGAGCACGGAGGGTCGGATGGGGAGAGAATTGGCCGAATCGCGATTCGCACTTCGAACCCCTGAACCAGGAACGCCGCCTTCAGGCGGCAACGGAGGGTTGAGGTCTCCGATACCTGCCGCCTGAAGGCGGCGTTCCAAGGCGGTTCATGGGGAGGGAAACCACATTGCCAGCCTTTTGCCGATTAGCGACTTCACTAAAAATCTCCGAGATGACCCAACGAAACCGGAGCGAGCCGCGCATTGGCGACTTAATGGCGCAAATCGGCGTTGATGGAAAACAATGATTGAGGTCTAGTCTGAGCCATGCACATAGAATCCGCCCCGGATTGGGCGATTGTACAGGTCGTCACAAAAAACATCGGAGGACTGTGCCGATATGCAGGGAGGACGAGTGACATCAAGCAGACATTGTTTTTTTGTGGCCGATTCATGCCACATGACGGGCGTTGTAATTCCGATAAGGTCAATCCGGCGATTCCCGATATAAAATAATATGCGCAACCAATGTCATTTGAATCATTCGGCCAGCGGCAAGGATTTTGGAGCAAGCGGTAACTAACACATCAACCCACCCAAACAAAACAAGCCAAGACAGAAGACCCGAACACAAAGTAACAAAGAATAAAACCCGTCGTATGAAACCCAACCAATACAAAAAAAACATTCACAAAGCACTAGGCATCGCTTGCTTGGCAGCTTTTTCTGCGGCGTCCTCTCATGCCGTGGACACGTCCTGGACAGCAGGAATTGCATCCTATAACAACACGGCCAACTGGAACACTGGCTTCATCCCAACCGCTGGCGATAACGCGATCTGCAACAACGGCGGCACTGTTTTGATCGGTGCAGCCGATCCAAACTGGGCATCCTTTGATATTATCGCCGGTGGTGGCGGCGCGAGCACGGGATATTGGGAGCAAGACGGCCCCACAGTTGTTGCCAACAGTTGGTTCCGCATCGGAATCGGTGGCGGCGACGGCAGCTACCTCAAGAAGGCTGGCAATCTCAGCACCAAGCGTTTCATCATCGCTGACGGTGGTGGCTCTATCGCAAGTTTTTTCGCTACCAACACGGCAGCCAACAACAACATTGCAGTTGATGGCGAGCTTTGGTGCGGTCAGGGCGGAGGAGCTGATGGCACTATCACCCTTGGCGGAACAGCCGCGATGACTGTGAACAACTGGGTTGCCATCGGTCGCGATAACTCGACGGGTGTTTTCAACATCGGTGACAGTGCGAGCATCACGAAGTCGGGCGGCGGCGCGATAACGTTCGCTGGCATCGGAGCTGGTTCAGGCACGATGAATCAAACTGGCGGTGGTGTAACGAATGCATCATCCGACACCTTGCTTGCTGAAAATGGCACAGGCGTCTGGAACATGAGCGGTGGCGTGGCCTATCTGGCAACGCTTCGGTTCGGTGGCACTGCGGGAACGTTCAATCTGAATGGCGGCACATTGATCGCAAATCAGATCGAACAATCAGGGGGAACCGCTGCCATCAACTTCAACGGCGGCACGCTCACACCTCGCGGAGCTAACGCTACGTTCATGACTGGCGTTCCCGGCGTCTTGCAAGCTGGCGGCGCAGTCATCAATTCCGCTGGATTTAACATCGGCATCTCGTCTGTTCTTTCAGACGGTGCTGGTGGCACGCTCACAAAGCAGGGCGCGGGAACACTCACGCTCTCAGCCGCGAACACCTACCTGGGTGCGACAATCGTTCAAAGCGGTAAGTTGGTTGCAACCACGGCGTCTCTTGTGACCTCGTCCGTGGTGGTCTCGAACGGTGCAGGCTTCGGCGTCAACGTCGTAGGAGCAATTGACACCCAGCACAGCCCTGCCAACGTTAATTTCGCTGGTGCGACTGCCTCGCTCGACTTCGACCTCGCAGCGTTTGGTAATCCGACGCTCGCTCCGTTGAATGTGACTGGGACGCTCAATGTCGCAGGCACTGTGACCGTGAATGTCGCCGATGCAAATCCATCAGTAGGACAATTCCCCCTCGTGAAGTATGGCACTAAGACTGGATCGGGCAGCTTCGTGCTGGGCACATTGCCAGCCGGTGTGTCTGCAACCGTTGTTAACAACACGGCTAACAGCTCGATTGACCTCAACATCACATCCACGGCGCTGATCCGCTGGGGCGGAGAAGTCTCGGCTGCATGGGATATCGCAACGACAGCCAACTGGACGAATGTTGGCAGCGGCACATCCGCCCTCTATTCCGAAGGCGCAGCAGTCATCTTGAATGACACTGCCGCTGGAACAACAGCCATCACTCTTGCTGGCACAGTCAACCCGGGCGGTGTTGTCGCGACAAACGATACGCTCGCTTACTCGGTTTCAGGCGCAGGCTCGATCAGCGGTGCAACGGGATTGACCAAGCAAGGAGCCAACAGCTTGACCATTGCCACAGTCAACAACTACACGGGCGCAACAGTCGCCAGCGGTGGCACGTTGAGCGTCAACTCGCTCGCAAACGGAGGTTCACCCAGCGCAATCGGTGCTTCCTCGGCAAACGCAGCGAACCTTGTGTTCGGCGGTGGCACATTGAGCTACACTGGCCCGACCGTTGTGACGGATCGCGGATATACGGTTGCAGCGGGCAACAGCACGCTCAACATCGCGAACGATGTGACCTTCAACGGCGACGTGACCTCTGCCTTCAACGGTGACTTCGCGAAGACTGGTGCTGGCACGCTGCATCACAAACGCCTTGGCAATACGACCCTCTCCACAAGCGGCGGACTGGGTGCTTATGACATCGTCAACGGCACTGTCATCATGGACGGTTCTGCTGGCGCTCAGGTCAACACTGTCATCGGCGAATTCGCAGTCGGCACAACGCCGAACAGCGTCACCGGCGGCAACCTCATTCTAACGAACACCACACTGAACGTTTCATCTTGGTTCTCAATCGCTCGTGGCACTGGCCTTGGCGGTCTGACGTCCTCTGTGGCTCTCTACAATTCGAAGTTACAAAGCCACAACTCTGCGATGGGCTATGACAACAACATTGCTGGCACATTGCAGACTGCCTCGCTGACATTCAACGGCACTTCCACTTGGACAAATACGGGTGATTCGAACTTGGGTGAAAGCACTGGCGGCCAAACATTCATCACCTTGAACGACTCATCAGTGTTCGTTTCCAACCAACGTATGCAACTCGGCTGGCACAATGCCGCAACTGGCCACATGGTCATCGCGAACTCAGCCAAGGTTGTCGTGAACGCTTGGATGTCCATCGGTAACGAAGGTGGCGTCGGTAGCGTGCTCGTCAAGGATAGCGGCACACTCAGCCTCCCAGTGGGTGCAAGCGATCTAAACGTTTGCGATGTCGGCACGGGCACGGGCACTTTGACGGTCCAAGACAGCGGCAACGTGGTTGCCAACAACCTGTTCGTCGGCAAGGGCGACGGTTCAGTGGGTACTTACAATCAAAACGGCGGAACAAGCCAGGGCCGCAACGGTGGCGGTATGTATGTGGAAGTCAGTTCACAGCCCTTCAGTATCGGCACATTGAACTTGAACGGCGGCACATTCAAAGCTCGCTGGATTCGCCACGTCAACGCGGGTGGCAGCTACGTCAACTTCAACGGCGCACAATTGATCGTGGACCGCGATGGTGGCGACGGCGTGAATGGCAACTTCCTCGAAGGCGTGACCACGGCAACCGTCCTTGCTGGTGCCAATGTGGATACCGGCACAAACAACATCTCCTTCGTCGTGCCTCTCGTGGCTGGCGGTGCAGGTGGATTGAACAAGACTGGCACGGGCAGGTTGTTGCTCACGGGAGCAAACACCTACTCCGGCACCACGGTCGCCACGGGCACATTGGGCGGTAACGCGTCTGTCGTCGGCAACGTCACAGCGCAACACCTCTCGGCTGGCGATGCCACGGGCGTCGGCCAATTCACCGTCGGCGGCAACTTGTCTTTCTCTGGTGATTTGATTGTGGATGTAGCCACATCAGTTTCTCCGTCGAACGACGTGATTGCTGTCACGGGCACAATCACTCGCAGTGGCTCAGGCTCAGTGAAAGTCTCGAACCTCGGACCTGTGCTCGTAGTGGGTCAGAAGTTCTATCTGTTCAACGGGGCAATCGTTGCAAGCGCTGGAACAATGGCCGTCACCGGTGGCGGTGCGACATGGACGAACAAGCTGGCACTCGACGGATCAATCGAAGTGTTGACCGTGATCCCCGCTCCCGTCTTCAACCCCGGTTCAGTGGCGACTCTGCCTGATGGCAACAAGTCCGTCACCGGCACGGGACTCATCGGCCAGGCTTACCGGCTCTGGGCATCAACGGACGTTTCTGCT
>JANNAO010000219.1:0-4525 GCA_031384405.1 Verrucomicrobiota bacterium
GTTCAACAACGAAGTGTCACCGTTTTTCGGAAGCCTCTCGGTCAACCACGCTGCTGCGCCCGGGGACGGGCGCACTCCGTTCCGCCCGATTCTTCGGCCTGTTGTTAGTCGTGGTGCTTGCGGTTTCCTCCGGTTGCAAGACCGCCAGCTTGAGCGATCCCGTCACAGGCTCCGGTTATCAACCCAAAAACTATTATCGCTCGCTGGGACAATTGCCCGTGAACATCCGGCGCGTGGCGGTGTTGCCCACCACTTGCGATGACAACATCTCGGACGTGCAACACGGGCGGGACAGCCTCGAATCCGTCATCACAGAGGAGTTGGCCAAGACGAAGAAGTTTGAAGTCATCGTGGTGACGCCGGATCAATTGCGCGTCTGGACGGGGCGCACTTCCTGGCGTGCCGAAGAGCCGTTGCCCGCAGATTTTCTCAAGGTGCTCAAGCGCGCGCTGGAATGTGACGCGGTCTTGTTCGGTCGCGTCAGCCAATATCGCGCTTACCCGCCGTTGACGGTGGGGTTGAGTTTCAAGCTGGCGGATGTGCATTCGGGCGATTTCATCTGGGCGGTGGACGAGGTGTTTGATTCCAGCGAACCCAGCGTGGTGAACAGCGCCCGGCGGTATCAGTTGATGCGGGAGCAGTTGCCCGCGTCCCTGGCGGATTCGCGCAGCATTCTCACGTCGCCCGGCACTTTTGGCAGATATGCGGCCAATAGCGTGTTTCAGACGTTGCCCGCGAGATAATTGAAAATGGGCCTAAAGGTTTTCCTGATACCGCCGATACAACGATAGAGTCGTGTGAGAATCGCGACTAGTTGCCTGCCAGAAAGGCAAGTTATGGAAGTAAATAATAACATCAACATAGACACAGCCCAGTGGGTGAAGATCAATCAAGCCCGGCAGCGCGCGCCGCAGTCCGGGTCGGATACGACGTCGTTCTATCGCGTGGAAGCATTGGACCAAGCGATGCAAGCGACGCCCGCCGTTCGCCCCGAAGCCGTGGAACGGGCGAAGAAGTTGATCGCCGAGATACGTTATCCCGGTGATGAAACCATCCGGGGCATCGCGTCATTGCTCGCTCTCAAGATCGAGCCGACCAAAGAGTCCTGAAACTCCTCAAAGCATGAATCCCAAGAATCCTTGGCAGTCCTATCGTCAAGTCGCCACGCGCACTGCGTCGCCCGGTCAGCTCGTGCTGATGCTCTATGAGGGCGCGATACGATTCCTCGAACGCGCCGAGGCGGGATTCCAGCTTGAAGACCCGGTTGAATTCAACACCACCATCAACGACAATATCCTTCGCGCTCAGGACATCATCCGCGAGTTGGATTTTTCGTTGAACGTGGAGGCGGGCGGTGAACTCGCCGCCCAACTGCGCCGGCTCTACGATTATTTTGATCGCACGTTGCTTGAGGCAAATCTCCGCAAAGACCCGGCGGGCATCGTCGAGGTCATCAAGCGCATCACGGTGTTGCGGGATGCCTGGGCGACGATGCTTGAGCAACAGGGCGACTCTGCCACTACGGCGACGCCGACCGCTGAACTGGCTGCCGCGTGACGCAGCCCAACTGACGATCCTGCCATGATCGCAAAAAAAAGTTTGTTCGACGCTTATGATTCCTGGGAGCAATTGACCCGGGCGGAAGGCGCGGCGATCCAGAGCGGCGACTGGGCGCGCGTGGCCGAATGTCAGCAGACCAAGCAGACTCTCCAAAGACAGATCATTCATCTGACTGAATCCGCTCAGGCCGAGTGCATCGAGACAGGTTTGGATTCAAAAAACTTCGAGCGCGATCTTCGGCCGATCATCAACAATCTCATCGCGATGGAAAACCAGAACTCGGAACTCATCGCACTCCGTCGTCAGGCAGCCGACGTCGAGAAACTCGATCTCGATCAAGCGTCACAAAACTTACGACGCGTTCACAAATCCTACAGCCCACCCACCTCCGCCGTCTGGAATTCGTATTCGTAAGGGAGACCACGCGCCATGTTTCCCCCCGAATTCAACCCCACGTCTGGAATGCACCGGATACTTGTCGTGGACGACGAGGAGATGGTGCTGAAAGGATTGCGCGACACGCTCACGCGCGAGGGTTACAACGTCGTCACGTCCTCGAATCCCTTCCTCGGACTCGAAGAACTCAAGAAGCAGAATTTCTCGGTCATCATCTCGGACAACCACATGCCGGGGATGCTGGGGATGCAATTTCTGGCGCAGGCCCGGGAAACCCAGCCGAACGCCTCGCGCATCCTCATCACCGCCGTGTTGAGTCTCGACACGGTGATTGATGCGATCAACAAGGGCGAAATCTACCGCTTCATCGTCAAGCCGTGGCTGCGCGAAGAGTTGCTGGCCACCGTCAAGAACGCCGTCCAACGCTACGAACTCATAGACAACAACACGCTGTTGCAGAGCAAGTCGGTGATCTTGAACCGTGAACTGACCGAGACGAATCGCGCGTTGGAGTTGCAGATGGCGCGCGTGGCCGAGCAAAACGAATCCCTCGGCAAGTTGAACAAGGCGTTGGCGGAAAATCTCCAGCACGCGGTGCAACTTGGCCTCCACGTTCTCCAGACTTTTAATCCCGCGCTAGGCAACAAAGCCCGGCGCGTTCATCAGATTTGTTCTGCCATCGCGGACACACTGCATCTCCCGGCGGAGCAGCGGCAGGTTCTCGAATTCAGCGCGTGGTTGCATGACATCGGCCTCGTCGCCATCCATCGCGATCTCATCCGGCGTTGGGAAGAAAGCCCCGGCGCACTCAAGCAAGAAGAGTTAAACGTCCTCCAGAGCCATCCGATCCTCGGCCAAGGCCTCGTCAAATTCGGTCATCACCTCGAAGACGTCGGCATCGTCATCCGAGCGCATCACGAACGGTTCGATGGCAAAGGTTTTCCAGATGGATTGAAGGGTGAAGAGATTCCGTGGCTCGCGAGACTGCTCGGCGTGGCGGTCGGTTATGCGGAATCAAACCTCGAAGAGATCAGTGCCATCGAAAGCATCCGCCTCGGTGCGGGCAATGAATACGATCCCGAAGCCGTGCGCGCGTTTCTCCGCGCCATCTCCAAAGCATCTCTGTCCCGCAAGGAACGCGAAATCCTGATCGCAGAATTGCAGCCCGGCATGGTTCTCGCCAAAGGCATCTACACGCCGAACGGTCTGCTCCTCGTGCCCGAAGGCCAGCCGCTCAACGAAGATTCCATCGGCAAGATCATGAACCACAACCGCACCAACCCCATCATCCAGTCGTTGTTGGTCTATTGTTGAATCCAGAACTGTAAAAACACCCAACACTGAACATCCAACGTCCAACATCGAAGAAGTCCCGGTTTTGCGCGTCATTGAGTGTTGGGTGTTGGATGTTCAATGTTGGATGTTCCGTTTCCCCGTCAGAATTGAGACTTGCCATGCTTCGCTCGCGGACATAATTTTTTCCGCAGTTAAACGACAAACAGAAGAAAAATTTTATGGCTGACATCGCAAACAAATACGCAGAAAACGTGGGTGGCAAATACTTCGTGGACAATCAATGCATTGACTGTGATCTCTGCCGCGAAACCGCTCCCGATAATTTCAAACGCAACGACGACGGCGGCTACTCCTTCCTCTACAAGCAGCCGGAATCCCCCGAAGAAGAAGCCCGCTGCGTCGAAGCCAAGGACGGCTGCCCCGTGGAAGCCATCGGCGACAACGGCTGATTGCGCAAGATTTCAAGAACCCCCGCGACTTACGAGTTGCGGGGGTTTTGTTTTGCGGGTTAATGGAAATTCCAGGAGCCATTCCCGCGTGCGAACACCTCTGCGTACATCAGGAACAAATACCCCGCCACGATCCCCGCATCCGCCGTCACTGCTAGGGGCGTGAGCAAAGTTTTCTTCGTCCTCGCCAATCCAACTTCATACACAGGCAACGCAAAGTCGCCCAACACCCGGTCGCCGGAGTAGAGCGTGAAGCCCGTTGGATTCCACACCATCACCGCCGCCAGCCCCACATTCTCCTTCGCAGCGAATCCCGAAGAGTCGTGGATCGGAATGGGTGACAACCCCTTCGCCGCGCGCGATGAAACAAACGCGGGCTTGTGCGGGTTGCTGAACGGTTTGATATCCTGTCCCAGCCAATAAGTGCGCGCCCGCAGCTTCTCGCTCACATCGTGCCACTCGTCGTATTGCACGAGGATGTCGTGTTTCGACTCCGATTCAAACAACCTGAGATTCGGAGGCACGGCGGGTTCGTGAAAGCGGGCGAATCGTCCCTCCTCCCACAACGCAGACGTCACGCAGCCCGTCATCAGGCAGGACAGCAGCGCAAGCAAGCTCAGTTGAATGGAGGTGCGCCAGTTCATTCTGGGATAATTTCCCAGACGATGTGCGCGTCGGTGTGGATTGCCAAGAAACAAATCCGTCACACGGCGAAAGGGGACGCATCTTGACACAGCCCCCGGAGCGCGGCTGTGTCGAAGACCAGCCGCAGCAATGTGATAACGCTCGGACTTTGGATTTGCTGGAGACCCCGGTGCTTTCCA
>JANNAO010000257.1:0-3717 GCA_031384405.1 Verrucomicrobiota bacterium
GTTGGCGCTGGCGGGATTCGAGCCGGTGCCGTTTTCCCAGAAGTCGGGCATGCCGTCGTTGTCGGCGTCGGCGTAGGGCGTGCCGTTGCGGACGATGCCCGGGCCGCTCATCGGCGCGATGAGTTCGCTCGTGATCGTGCCGCCGTCTAAGCCCCACGAGGTCAGTTCCGAGATCATCAACTCGTCCACGCTGTCGCGGCGGAACGACGGGCCGGCGTCGCTGATGGCGAGCTTGAGCGCGGTGAGCGGTGAGTAGGCGGAGTTGGTCGTGATGGGATAACCGTAGGGCGCGGCTTGCGCGTCGTGCGAACCGTAAGAGCCGACAGAAAGGTCTGCGCCGTCGAGCACACCGTTGCGATTGCTGTCATACCAGTTGTTCGCGCGGAAGATGTGGAAGTCCGTGTTGCCGCCGCCGATGACCGTGCTCCCGCTGGCCGGGCCGCGCACAAAATAGTTGTTGAACACGTTCACGAAGGATTCGCCCGCAGAATCACCGCCCATGTTGTAGCCGATGGTTTCCCAGTTGCAGACGACGTTGTTCACGAATTCGCTGACGCCTTTGACCTTGGGATTGCGCGTGTCGTTATCAATGTAGAGCGAGCGCAGGATGCTCACGCCGCCATCAGTCTGGATGAGGCCGCCCGCCGAGTGACCTTGCAAACCTTGCGAGATGATCGAGGACTGGATGGTGATGTTCGTGATGTCGCCGCTGATGGAAAAGGTTTCGTCGCGACCCCACGAGGACGTGATGTGGTCGAAGATCATGTCGTGGCCGTTGGCGATGCCCATTGCGTCTGTGCCGCTCGTGCCGTTGATGCCCTGACGCACACGGATGAAGCGGGCGATATTATTGTGCGAACCGGAGAACGAAAGACCGTCTCCGTAGATCGTGATGCCGTCTCCGGGCGCGGTCTGTCCCGCGATGGTGATGTTGGGCTGTGGCGCGTAACGCGGTGCTTGATAATCAATCACGCCGCCGACGCGGAAGATGACCGTGCGACCCGAAACGCTGACAGCATCGCGGAATGAACCTGCGCCGGTGTCGTTGGTGGTGGTGACGAAATAGACCGAGCCGCCGCGTCCGCCTGTGGCGAAACGTCCAAAGCCTTGCGCGCCGGGAAAGGCGGGGAGCTGGGCGGAAACACTCTCGCTGGATGCGATGATCGAAAAGACGGAGAGAGCGGCGACGGTGAGGCGGGAAATGCGTGAATGATTCATGTTACAACGAGTGGCGCAAAATTAGCAGAGGGGATGCGCGTCTGCATCCAGCAACTTGTGCAGACCCTAGTGAAATCTCTGCGGCGGCGTGGCGTTCTGCTGTTTTCAGTGGAGGCAAGGATCGAAAGGACGCGGCGACACCAATCTCGTCGCCACACACGATAAGGGATTGAGGTCACTGCCATTGAATTAAGAAGAAGCTCGTTGGAATGACTGTGTCGTGATTCGGTGAACTCCGTAGGAGTGGCATATTTATAGAAACGCCACGCACAAATGCCAAGCCCCGTAGGGGCGGCATAAACGGGATGATGTCGCTCCTACGGAGCTTTGTCTTCTGCGGAGCGGTATCTACAAACATGTCGCCCCTACGGGGCTGGGATTGCGCTCCCTTCGTCGCTAGTTCAATGGCAGTGGGTGAAACGCGTCAGCCACGATCACGGTTTGAATAGGCGATAGAATTTCGATGCGTTGGTGGCGGAGACGTTGATGGGGTTTGTTGAACCACTCAGCGAGTTCGTCCAGTTGGATGGCGAGAGCAGGGCGGTTTGTTGGAGGATGTAACCCGGTGTGTTGGGTGACCACGCGATGGTGGCGTTGCCGGGAGTGGCGGGAACAATCGTGAGAGTGGGTGCGCCGGTGACTTGGATCGCAGTCGGCAAAGCCCAGAATCCGCCCGTGACGGAATACTGGCCATTGGTCATCGCGCTGCCTGCCTCGTGTTGGCCGATTGTGCCGCTGACGGAATAAACACCGCCGGTGCTCGTGCCGCCGCCGCCGTCAATGGTGTGCCAGTTGATCGCGTATTGGGCGAGGGCGGTGGGAGTGGATAGTTGATAGGTGATAGTGGATAGGAGCACGGCAATGACGAAGGACAAAGCTCGAATGACGAGGGAATGACGAAGGCCGAAGGTGGGGCGCGTCAGTCCCTGCGCGCCGTCTTCGTGAATCAGGACGCGCTCATTCCAGCCAGGGGCGCGTTGAGGACAACGCGCCCTACCGTTGTCATTCGTGCTTCGACATTCTTTCGTCATTCGAGCTTCGTCCTTCGTCATTTGCATGGGAGTGGGTGTGTTTGTGGTTTCTATAATAAAAGTCATTGCCAGCGGCTTTTCAAGCGTTGTTTCTTTCCATGCTCCTGCCAATCCGCTAGTTCTCTGCGCAGGCGAATCCGGCCTCGTTCCCATGCTCAAAGTCAAAGACACGTTGCGCGCGACAGTCCATCTGACCTTCGATGGACGCGTGATCAAAGCGTACCACGGCGCGAACGCCCGCGAGCGGTTCGACAACGAAGTCCGCGTGTTGCGGCATCTGGAGATGCGCGATTGTCCATTCGTGCCGCGGCTGCTCGATGCGGATGCGGAAAAGGTGCGCGTCATCACGTCCAACTGCGGCACGCGCGTGGATCATCTGGATGAAGCGCGCATCAAGGAATTATTCGTTGAGTTGGAAACATTCGGCGTGCGGCATGATGATCCTGAGATGCGGAACATCACCTATCGTCAACGCGACGGACGTTTCTGCATCATTGATTTCGAGTTCGCCACGATTCTGCCTGACGCTCCCATGAAACCACGCAAAGACATTTCCAACACGCTCACTTGGTCCGGCCTGTCCGACATCGGCAAGGTGCGCAAGAACAACGAAGACTCGTTCCTCGGCCTGCGTTTTGATTCACGCGAGGTGCATCGCCTCGGCAAACACGGTGACGCGACGACGGCGGAGGCGGATTACGCGTTCGCGGTGTGCGACGGCATGGGCGGCGCGAAGGCGGGCGAGTTCGCCAGCAGCATCGCCGTGGACAAGATCACCACGCTGTTGCCGAAATCATTTCGCAAAACTTCCAGCGGTGAGGAGGACGCGGTGGCGGAGGTGTTGACGAAGTTGTTCCGCGAGATTCATCGGCAGTTGGTTTATCTCGGCACGTCCTACGACGAATGTCACGGTATGGAGACGACGATGAGTCTGTGTTGGTTCACGCCGGGCCGCGTGTTCTTCGGTCATGTGGGGGACAGTCGTATCTATCATCTGCCTGCGGGTGCGACCGAGATCAAACAACTCACGCAGGACGACACGCATGTGGGCTGGCTGTTGCGCAACGGCCAGATCAGCGAACGCGAAGCGAGGACTCATCCGCGTCGCAACGTGCTGCAAAAATCTCTCGGCGGCGGAAACCAATTCGTGGACCCGCAAGTCGGCTCGGTGGAGTGTGGCAGTGGCGATGTCTTTCTGCTTTGCACGGATGGATTGACGGAAGGGTTGTTCAACGGTCACCTCGCCGAGTTGTTGCGTTCGGAGGAAACGAGCGTCGCCAGGCATCTCGTGGAAACTGCGGTGAAGAACGACGGGCGTGATAACACGACGGCGTTGGTGGTGCGGGTGAGGTGACGAAGGTTTAATCCGAACTCCGAAATCGAGGCGACCTGATGAGTAGTGGGGCAGGCTTCCAGCCTGCCTGGTCGGGCTGGAAGCCCGCGAAGTCATATCCGATTCATGTGAACT